>JAAYAE010000252.1 GCA_012719555.1 Acholeplasmataceae bacterium
ATTCTCATACATATTATATATAATTGCTGCATCAATAGCCGCATCTACACCTATTAGTGGATTTAATCCATTAAATGCCGCATATTTAGCACTTTTACTAACGCACTTCATGGCAAGTTCTTTTTTCTCTTGCAAATATTCCTCAGTAAGCACCTTAGCTGCCATATAATATTTTTCTTTACGTGCCGCATCCATTTGGGAAACAATAGAGTTTTGCAGTTCCTCTATACCTGTAAGCATATCTCCACGTGCACAAATAAAGATTAAAGAAAAATTTTCCTTACCTATTTGCCCTGCCAAGTCATGCCGAATAATGTCCTCAGACTGAGCGGTTGTCTTATCTTCATCATAGATTTCATCAATCTTATTTCGTACAAAAATACAAGGCTTACCAGCCTTTGTAATAACTTGAAAAAATTCCGTATCTGACTTACGTAATTTACCATCAAAAACACAAATAAACAAATCATACTGCAAAGGATTAAACTTGATAAAAAAATCTTTCTGTGGGAATTTACTCGTACCATAACCTGGTAAGTCAATAAAAGATACTTCTCCGTGTTCAATAACTTTTGCCTCTAGCGTAGTATCCGTGTGAACCCCCACTGTTACAACTTCTGCACCACAAAGAGCATTAATAGTACTGGATTTACCGGAGCCCGGCGGTCCAAAGAAGGCAATATTCACTTTTTCTTGAGCAGACTCCGCAAGTTTTTTCTTTAGCATTTCATTATCTATACTCATTATGCCCTCATTTTTATTTCTTCTTCTAAACGCTTTTGCGCATAAGCATAGCACGCATCCAAATACTCCATACCTAAATAATACATAGTGCCGGCACCCAAACTCATGGCGGTTACTTGTCCAATAATGGGAATGTATTTTGCTGTTTTTTTCTTCATTTCATTGGTCATAAGTGTCTCCAAACCTTTGACAATAGTATCTTTCTTAAGGCCACGTGCCAAAATTTTTACCAGCTTATTCTTACCGCCATCAGTATTTATTTCTTCTTCACTAATTTCAAACATTTTACGAATTCGCTTATACATTATGTCCATTATTTTGGCGTCTATACCCACATCAACACCAAACAATGGATTTAAACCATTGCCGGCTGCCATAATCATAGCCTTATTAATAGCTTTAGCAGCCTCTTGTTTTTTCTGTGCCAAAATACTTTTAGTATAAGCTTTCGCATTACGCAAAAATTTATCTCCAAGAGTTGGTTCCAAACACAAGATAATCTCTTCCTGCAATTCAGGTATACCACGCTCAATGGCGGGAAGATTTTTTCTGCAAGAAGTAAAAAACACTTTTACTTGGTTCGTTAGTTGTCTGCAAACATCATCAGTAATTTCCGTTTTAATTTCTTCCACAGTTTTATTTGCTGCATAGAGACCATCAACCTTATTACGAACAAAAATACACTGCCGATTTAGTCGCTTCAATGTTTTGAAAAAATTTATATCAGCTTGCTGTAATTTTCCACTAAATACACAGAGAAACAAATCATATTGTAGAGGATTAAACTGAGTAAAATACTTATTAGCCGGAAATTCACTGGTATCATACCCTGGTAAATCTACAAAAACAACTTCATTATATTCAATCATTTGTACTTGGCGAGTAGTGTCTGTCATGCTACTGGTTGCTGCAATCTTTTCGCCAACTAATTCATTAATAAGAGATGATTTTCCTGCTCCAGGTTGCCCAAAAAAAACGATTTTAACTTTTTTACCGTCTTCATGTCCCCATTTTTCTATGAAATCTTGTGCTTGCATTTTTATGTCCATAGCAATATCCCTTTCAAAGCATAGCGGTTAGAAAGAAAATTCTTTCTCTTTTACTCACACCCAATGCTTATGTGCTATTACTATTTAATTCTATCACAAATATCAACTTTTTGCTTCTGCACAAGTCATTCCGTGAATTTCTTTTGCTAAATTTTTAATAACTTTGTTGTGCTCATCTACCATAACTACTCGAGGAACTAATTTTTCTGCCTCTTCGCCGGTCATTTGCGCATAAGCAATAATAATAACCTTATCACCTACGGTTACTTTGCGTGCTGCGGCACCATTTAGACAAATAATCCCTGATCCGGCAGCACCGGCGATAGTATAGGTTTCCAGCCTATTACCATTATTATTATCGACAATCTGGACTCTTTCTCCGGGTAAAATTCCTGCTTGCTGCAGCAAATCACTATCAATGGTAATAGATCCCATATACTCCAAATTAGCTTCCGTTACTGTTGCTCTGTGAATTTTGCCATGAAACATAGTATATAACATTATTTGACCTCCAAAATTGTATTATCAATAAGACGAGTTTTCCCGAACTTTACTGCAAGCGCTAGCAAATTGCGCCCGCTCAAAAGGCCATCAATAGGTGTTAACTCCGGCATAGCATAGATTTTTACATAGTCAATCTGAGCAAGAGGTTCACTTTTAATCATACAAGTTGTTTCCTCCACTATTTTCTGGGCATTTAGTTGCCCATTAGCGAAAAGTTGTTCTGCATTTTTTAAACTCTTAGAAAGAACCAGCGCAGCCACGCGTTCTTTTTGTGATAGATAAGTATTGCGAGAACTTTTAGCCAAACCATCTTGTTCTCTAATAATAGGCATAATGCGTAATTCCACCGGTAAAAACAAGTCTTTTACCATCCGAGTAAGCACTTGTACTTGCTGTGCGTCCTTTTGTCCAAAATAGGACTTGTCCGGTTGTGTTAAGTTAAAAAGCTTGGAAACTATCGTCGTCACTCCACGGAAATGTATAGGACGCGTAGCCCCGCACAAAACCTTAGTAATATCGCCACAGACTTCTACCCAGGTCATATCTTTGGAAGGATACATCTCCTTAGGTGTAGGCGCAAAAACAATATCGGCGCCCATTTTTTCCGCCAGTATACAATCTGCTTCCAGAGTGCGAGGATAACTTTCTAAATCTTCATTAGGTCCAAATTGAGTTGGATTCACAAATATACTTACTATTACTACATCATTCTCTTTATTAGCCGCATCAATAAGAGATGCGTGTCCTGTATGAAGGGCACCCATGGTAGGTACCAATCCTATAGTTTTATTAGTATTTTTTGCTGTTTTAACCTCTTGTTGCAATGCTGCAACGGTCTTACACAATATCACTTTACATTACCTCCTGTTTTATAAGCTGTTTTAATGTACTAAAACTCTTTTGAATAGCTAAAAATTATACAATTTCCTTTTTATTGGTAGGATATAATTGTTCAATTATTCCCTCCTCAATTTTAAAAGTATGTTCTTGAGAAGGAAAACTTCTACCTTGCACATCATTAATATATTCTTTTACCGCTCCTATGATTTCACTATGCAAATCCCTGTATTTTTTTACAAACTTTGGTGTGAAGCCACTATTCATACCCAACATATCATTACAAACTAAAACCTGACCATCACAACCTTTACCGGCACCAATTCCAATAGTAGGAATTACTAGCTCCTTACTTACTTTACTTGCAAGTGCCGCAGGAACACATTCTAATACAATGGCAAAAGCTCCTGCTCTCTCTAGTTCTTTAGCTTCCTGAATTAGCTTTTTTGCCGCCGCTAAATCCTTGCCCTGTACCTTAAATCCCCCAAATTGATTAACTGATTGGGGTGTTAAACCAATATGTCCAACTACAGGAATCCCGGCAAGCACCATCCTCTCCACTAGTTTACAAACCGATGCTCCCCCTTCTAACTTTACTGCAGTACAACCTGTTTCTTTCAAAAAACGTCCTGCATTTCTAAGTCCCTCGTCTTCATTAGCCTGATAACTCATAAATGGCATATCTCCTACTACTAAAGCATTTGAGACTCCGCGGCAAACAGCTTTAGTATGATGGATCATTTCATCCATAGTGACAGGAATTGTAGAAGAATATCCCAGCATTACATTCCCCACTGAATCACCCACCAAAATCATATCAACGCCTGCCTCATCTTCCATTCTAGCCATGGCACAATCATACGCGGTTAGCATAGTTATAGGCTTGCCTTCTTGCTTCATCTGTCTAATTGTTGCTGTTGTTATCATGTCTTTCGTCTCCCTTTGTCATATTTTTACTATCTGTAAAAAATTATAATAATTTCATTAGAGCTTCTGCTTGTTCAGCAGTTATACTTTTATTATGTTCTGCTAGCTCAACTGTTATTTTCCCTAATGCTTTATATACTTCTTTATATTTTTCAGGCAAAACTTCTAAATGGCCGGCAACAGTACTATTATCCCCCGTTGCTATTGGGCCCGTAAGAACTTTGCCAGCTTCAGAGGCCTGCTGCAAATTCTGTATTGTTCCTCCCAAAAGTGGTAATAAAGCTGTTAATGCCGCTTTGTTATCTCCTGTCCATCTGCTCATAAGAGCTTGGGCGATGGACATAACTGTTACTACATAGTTAGAGGCGAAACATGCTGCAGCATGGTAGAGTTTACGTTCGGATACCGGCACAGTAAAAATCTTTGCGCCTAATATTCTTGCAATATCTTTCCCTCTAGCTTTTGCCACATCATCACCATCTAAAGCCATATATATTCCGGAAAATAAAGCTGTCTCACCGCCAAAACTTTGTAAAGGATGCAAACTACCAACATGTGCTCCACCTGCAACTAAAGATGCTAGCGGCTCCAAGTCCAAAGCTCCACTACAGTGAAAAAATGTTTTGCCTGTAATATTTCCGCTAGCGAGTTCAAGAGCAACCTCTTTTACTACTTTATCCGGCACTGTTAGAAAGATGGTGTCACAAGCCTGCATGAAGGCTTCTCGGTTGCTAAAATCTCTTACAGCGCAAGTTCCGGGCAAATTTCGCTGCAAAGCACTGCCTAAACGACCCATACCAATAATCCCAATTTGCATAAAAAAAGCACACTCCTCCACGAGAAGTGCGCATTATTATTGCGTTGCCACACGTCTCGGTCATAAAGATCCAAGCGTTTCTTGACTCTATTTTTACCTGTTTCGTGCTATCTAAGCAATCTTTCCCAATAGAACTCTTTCGATGTCCTTTGGTATTCTTTGCTCTAAGCACGGGTACATATTAGCACTATAGCAGAAAAAACGCAAGCGTTTTTTCTGCTATAGCACCCGTTAATTTGCATCGCAGACACTATTGTTGTTTTCTGCGCTCTGTAACACTTGTACCACCGATTCCCCAATTATCTGTCTCTACTTCCTCAATTATTACTACCGTAGTGGCTGGATTTTTGTGCAGCACATCTACTAACAATTGAGTTGCTCCCTTGATGAGAGCTGCTTTTTGTTCCGCAGTAACATTTCCCTCTTTAGTGATTTTAATATTTACATATGGCATACAACATATTCCTCCTTTTACTCGTTGGCTAATACTACCATCAATTTAGTTAAAGCTGCTTCTAAAGTCATGACACCACCTGACTCTACACCTGCCTGTGCTGCCAAAATACCCATAGGGTAAAGAGTCAAATCCACTCCATCAAAAAGGCATTGACTAACACATACCACTCTTACTCCGGCTTTTATAGCACGTTTTATCGCTGGTAGAAAATCATTTTTATCAGTGGCTACACCACCGGCTCCAAAACATTCCAAAACAATACCTTTATAACCTTGCGCAATAGCAAAATCAATAATATCCGGCTTTAAACCAGGCGTTATGGAAATAGCCATAACTCTAGGCTCAAGTTTTTCCACTACAAAGAAATCACCAAGAATTTCTTTGTGCGGTAAATTTTTTTTCACTCCATTTTTGTCAAAAAACAAAACCGGCGTTTCATTTACACTTTCAAAGGCATTAAAGTTTTTAGCAAAAATTTTTTTAGCACAATCCCCTTTAATAACTTTATTACCAAAAGCAATAAAAACTCCGGCCAAATTACTCGTCGCTATAGTAAAAGCTAAATCTAAATTACTACGTGCATCAGAATTCGCCAAATTAAGAGGAACTTGAGACCCGGTAAGAACTACCGGTTTGCCTAAATTAATCAACATATAACTCAAGGCACTGCTGGTATAGGCCATAGTATCTGTCCCATGAGTTATGACAAAGCCATCATATTTATCATAATTATCACCAATGATTTTTACCCACTGGCTCCAGTTTTCAGGCTGTATATTACTGCTATCTAACTTGCAAATATCCTGCACTGTAATTTTACCAAGAGTTTTAAGTTCCGGCATACGTTCTATAATATCTTGACCGCTTAAAGAGGGAATTAACCCATCCTCTGTGGCTTCACATACAATTGTACAGCCCGTAGTTAAAAATAAAATGTTTTTAATATTAATTCTCCTTATTTAAAATCTATGTTATTCTTTTTTTCTAAGATCTTTATAAAGTAAAAATAGCCTACAGTCAGAAAAATTGAAGCCCCTATCCAACTAGCAGGACTAGCATAGCACATACCTTCGTAACCAAAATAATTGCCCAAGATAATTGCTGCCCCACTGCGAAAAACCAGCTCAATGATTCCACTTCCCAAAGGCATAATAGCAATACCTAAGCCCTGAGTAGAATTCCTAAAAACAAAAATCTTACTTAGGAAAAATTAAAATGGTACTGTAAGATGCAGATATAATAAACCTGCGTCTACTACCGCTTTATCATAAACTCCTAAAAAAAGCATAATAATGTCAGCACCCAAAAAATATATGCTCATAGCGGCAATAACTGAAAATCCCAATAAAATCTTTGAACAAACTTTTACACCCTGACGAATACGTTCAAATTTACGGGCACCATAGTTTTGTGCTGTATAAACTGCCATGGTCAACCCTATAGAAATCATAGGCTGTAAAGCCAATTGTTCAACACGCCCGGCCGAAGTAAAACCAGCAATTATATCTGAACCAAAAGAATTGCAAACCGCTTGAAGAACTATTATACCTGCGCCTAAAATAGCGAACTGTACCGCCATGGGAACTCCCATACGCAAATGTTCCCACACAAATGGCCAGCTAAAACACCAATCTTCTTTTTGTAAATGCAAAAGAGGTACCTGTTTATAAATATAAAACAAACATAATAAACCTGAAATACCTTCAGAAATAATCAAGGCCAGTGCAGAACCGGGAACACCCCACTGAAAATACACGATAAAAAGCAAAGCCAAAATAATATTTATAAGTGATGCCAAAATCAAAAAATACAAGGGTGTTTTACTATCACCTAGGGCACGCATCAAAGAAGCAAACAAATTATATAATGTCATTGCTCCTATACCATAAAGTAAAATGCTAATATAACTATGTGCATTAGAAAAAATAGCTGCAGGTACATTCATTATATTTAGTAAAGAATCTATTAACAATACTGTAAGAAGCATAAAAAACACAGTATAAATGGCACTTAAAACTATGGAAACCGCTACCGACTTTTTAACTCCGACCATGTCACCTGCACCGAATCGTTGTCCTGTAACAACGGCAAAGCCACCGGTCATTCCAATAGTAGCTCCCATAGCTACCATGAAAATAGGTATATTTGCCCCTACTGCCGCTAATGCATCAACGCCTAGAGTTCGTCCCACAATAATTACGTCTGCTATATTATACATTTGCTGAAATACATTCCCGATAAATAAAGGTAAAGTAAACGCTAGTATTATTTTAAGCGGACTACCCTCTGTCATATTTGTAACCAATAAGTAACCTTCTTTTCTAACTTTTGTGGCTATAATTATAACATATATTTGA
>JAAYAE010000253.1 GCA_012719555.1 Acholeplasmataceae bacterium
CAATAGCACCAATGATACATGCCCCTGCAGGAGTTACCGCGTCGCAGCCGGCTGTTATAGCAACCAACCCTGCCAAAGCTCCGTTTAGCGTCATAGAAACATCCGGTTTACCATAACGCAGCCAAGTTAAAATCATTGTAGCTGTAGAAGCTGCCGCCGCAGCCATATTTGTTGTTACAAAAATATTTCCCATAGAAATCAAGTTTTTATCACCGGTAGCCGATACGGTAGAACCCCCATTAAATCCGAACCAAGCGAACCAAAGAATAAATACTCCCAATGCTCCCAGCGTCAAGCTATGACCGGGAATAGCATTTATTTTACCATCCTCATCATATTTACCAAGACGCGGTCCTAATATTTTAGCACCTACTAAAGCCGCTACACCACCAACCATGTGTACTGCTGTTGAGCCCGCAAAATCGTGGAAACCAAGGGTTGCCAACCAACCGCCACCCCAAATCCAATGACCGGAAACCGGATAAATTAGTGCACTAATAACGATGCTATACACACAATAAGCAATGAATTTTGTACGTTCTGCCATAGCCCCTGAAACAATAGTTGCGGCTGTAGCACAGAAAACCGTTTGAAAAATCAAGTAAGCGTAACTAGGATAGCCTCCTTGAACACCATAATCGCCCTGGACTAAGAAATCCGGAGTACCAATAACACCACCAAGATCTTTACCAAACATAAGACCAAATCCTAATATCCAAAAAACTACAGTTCCCAAAGATAAATCCATCATGTTTTTCATAACAATATTGCCGGCGTTTTTAGCTCTGGTAAAACCTGTTTCTACCATAGCAAAACCTGCTTGCATAAAGAACACCAGCACAGCCCCTAGCAATACCCAAATGGTATCTACTGATGAATACATAAATAACAACCCCCTTGTTTTTTTTGTAAAAAAACAGGAGTGCATTCCTAAAAGGAATACACTCCTGCGTGTAATTTGTTGGGCACGGCTCACAATGTCCCCTGAAGCTTTAATTAACAATTCACCCCAAATAACAATGATCCATACGTAGGATATGGCAAGAAACTGTCATCTACCAATGCTTCTAATTCATCAGCAATCTTTCTGGCATCGCTCATTGCTGTAAACACTTTATCGTGATATGCATTAGCTGCTTTTTCAGCAGGTTCAACTTTACCGGCATCCACAACTGCTTTTTGTAAAACTTCAGTTTGTTTATACAAAGCTGTTGTTAACCCTGTTAGTTTTTTAACCATATCTATTTCAAAGCTTCCTACTGTACTAATACCTGCCGCTTTTTTAGAAGCAATTGTATTAGCTAATGATCCTGTGTAACAACTTGCGGCTGGTAACAAATCTTTAGTAAGCATCTCTATCATGGCTTTTGCCTCGATATTAATAACTTTTGCATAATCTTCTAACAAAATCTCTACTCTGGAACGGCTTTCCGCTTCTGTGAAGATATGATGCTTGGCAAACAAATCCAAGTTCTTTTTCTTCAACATATACGGCAAAGCCTCCGGTGTAGACTTAAGGTTAAGCAGCCCCCTCTTTTTGGCCTCTTTTACCCATGCATCTGTGTAGCCATCACCATTAAACACAATGCGTTTATGTGCTACAACAGTTTCGCGGATTAACTTCTTAATAGCAGCCTCTTTATTTGAAGCTTTTTCTATTTTATCCGCAAATTCATCTAATATATCAGCAACAGCTGTATTTAGAACAATATTAGGTCCGGAAATTGATTGCGTAGAACCAACAGCACGGAACTCAAACTTATTACCGGTAAAAGCAAATGGAGATGTTCTATTTCTATCCGTATTATCTTGGACAAAATGCGGAATAATATTGCCGCCAATTTCCATTATTTTCTTGTCGGTAGAATTGAAATCTACACCTTTTTCAATAGCATCTAAAACATTTGTTAATTCAGTACCCAAGAAAATGGAGATAATCGCAGGTGGCGCTTCATTAGCACCCAAACGATGATCGTTACCCGGTGTTGCCACCGAAACTCTTAGCATATCTTGATAAACATCAACAGCTTTAATAATGGCAGTTAAGAACACTAAGAAACGCAAATCCTTTTGAGGTTCAGCTCCAGGATCCAAAAGATTTTCTCCCTCACTAGTGGCAATAGACCAGTTATTGTGTTTACCACTGCCATTAATGCCATCAAAAGGTTTTTCATGCAGCAAGCAAACCAATCCATGTCTTAGAGCTATACGTTTCATGAATTCCATGGTTAACTGATTATGATCAGTCGCTACATTAGTTGTTGTAAAAATTGGTGCTAATTCATGTTGTGCCGGTGCTACTTCATTGTGCTCAGTTTTTGCAAGCACACCAAGTTTCCACAATTCTTCATCCAACTCGGCCATAAAAGCCTTAACACGTGGTTTTATGATACCGAAATAGTGGTCTTCCATCTCTTGGCCTTTAGGTGGCATAGCTCCCAAAAGAGTACGTCCCGTAAATACCAAATCACGGCGTTTTTCCCACATTGCTTTATCAATCAAAAAGTATTCTTGTTCTGGGCCAACAGTAGTAACAACCTTCTCTGTTTCCGTACCAAAAATCTTCAAAATACGACGAGCAGCCATATCAATTTCATACATTGATCTTAATAACGGAGTCTTTTTGTCCAGTATTTCTCCTGTGTAAGAACAAAAAGCTGTTGGAATACATAAGGTATTATCTTTAATAAATGCATAGGAAGTAGGATCCCACGCAGTATATCCACGAGCTTCAAATGTAGCGCGTAACCCGCCGGATGGGAAACTGGATGCATCAGGCTCACCTTGAATTAACTCTTTGCCTGAAAAGTCCATAATAATACGACCATCAGCAGTAGGAGTAATAAAGCTTTCATGTTTTTCAGCAGTAATACCTGTCATAGGTTGGAACCAATGACTAAAATGAGTTGCTCCCTGTTCCAAAGCCCAATCTTTCATGGCATTAGCGATAATGTTGGCAATAGGCAAGTCCAAATTTTTACCGGTCAAAATAGCAGCCTTATACGCTTTGTATGTAGCCGTAGGTAATTTTTCTTTCATGACCGTTTCATTAAAAACCAATTCACCAAACAGTTTTGGCACGTTAACCATAATCTTTCCCTCCTAATATCCTTTTCTACAACAAAAAAAAGCAAAAATGTCCGCAGGCCATAGCCCGCAACAACATTGTTGCTCTATTGCAACTATTATAGTACTACATCCAACTTTTGTAAATAGTTTTTTCTTATTTTCGTAATATTTTTACGTTTATAAGTATAATGTTCGGATTTCGCTAATAAAACAACCTATTTTGTTAATTTTTGATTAAATCGTTCTGAAATTATTGACACTGCAACCAAAAATGGAGTAAACTTAATGAATGAAAATATCGTTTACGGAGCTTTTCCGTAATATAAGATTCAAGAAAGCAGGGATTATACCTATGGCAAAGATGTTATATGAAGGCAAAGCAAAAAAGATTTATGAAACGGAAAACCCTAATGAAATTCTTGTTTATTACAAAGATGATGCTACAGCTTTAAACGGCTTAAAAAAAGGAACTATTATTGATAAAGGCATCATGAACAATACCATAACTACTTTCTTCTTTGATCTTTTAGGAAAAAACGGTATTCCTCATCATCAAATAAAAAAACTTAGCGATAGAGAGTCTCTTTGCAAAAAAGTGCGTATCATTCCTATTGAAGTTGTAACTCGTAACATAGCTGCAGGCAGTTTAGCAAAAAAAATGGGTGTTGAAGAAGGTCTAATTTTAAAGCGTCCATTAGTAGAATTTTATTATAAAAGCGATGAGCTGGGTGACCCTATGATCAACGCTGATTATGCTGTTTCTTTTGATTTTGGTACTGATGAGCAGGTTAATACTATAAAAACCTATGCTTTGAAAATTAATGAAATTTTGAAAGCTTTCCTATTGGAAAGAAAAGTACGTTTGGTAGATTTCAAATTAGAGTTTGGTGTAGATGCTGAGGGAAATGTAATACTAGCTGATGAAATCACTCCTGATACCTCTCGCCTATGGGATAAAGATACTAATGAAAAACTAGATAAAGA
>JAAYAE010000254.1 GCA_012719555.1 Acholeplasmataceae bacterium
AAAGGCCAAGGTCTTTATTGTAAAACCCGGAACCTCTTTTGACTTTGAATAGCTATTGTTTTTTGCAAAAATAATTAAAAGCACAATATTTACAATTTTGGGGCAGGACTGCAAAGTCCTGCTCTTCTTTTTTGCCGTTAATTTCTGCACACAGTGCCTTTAAAGCTTCTCTCTGCTCTTCTCGCTCCCCACTTAACCCCCAACTTGAACTATTTTGCAAAAAATGCAAATAAGCTGTTTTTACAGGTTGTTTAAATAGCTTTTCGGCAGCCAGAGCATATATGATTAACTGCCTGGTATAACCTTTTTTCTCCTCACCTGATTGGGGGGGCCGCCCTGTTTTATAATCAATAATTCCCAAACTACCATCCGGATAGTGCAGCAAACAGTCAATACTTCCCTGAAAATAAATATCCTGGCCATTAATGCTAAATAAAGGCAGCGAAAATTCTTTTTCGGCGTCCTGTGGTAAATCTTTATTGTCCAAATATAAGGGTCCCGCACAATAGCGTTCTAACATTTCCAGTGCAAGTTTTTCTGTACTGTTCACCAAATAAGATGGTACAGCTTGTTTTTCCAAAGCAATAGCCACAGCTTCAGATAAATTGATACTACTAGTTAATTCTAGCGCACTATGAATGACCAAGCCCAATAAGTAAGCGGGTATTTTGTTACTATTTTCCCCTAATACCTCCGGCTCAACCATGGGCATATGTAAAATTTGTTCATAATAATAACGTCTTGGACAAATGTCATATTCTTGCAGGGCTGAGGCAGAAAATACATTTTGCCCTGTCATAGCGAAGGCTTCCAAAGGCTTAATCTGCTCATAAACTTCTGGTTTCATACTAAATTTTTTTGGTTGGCGTTTCGTCTCTGTGGAAGCTAGTACAGAATCCACGGCGTAGGATTCTAAAATAACTAATTCGTCGTTTCCACTACTCAAGGCAAATAGGCGTTCAACGGATTCGAACCAATTTTCTTTCTTGTCCTTGCCCTTATTAGCCTCTACATTTTTTACACCTGACATAAATAGATATGCTTCAGCCCTAGTCATAGCAACATATAACTGCCGAATTTTTTCGCTGGCCTCCAACCGGGAATTTTCTTCTTTAATTCGATTATATACGTAAGAAGCTACAAGTTCCCCATCTGAGTCAATAACCTGAATGCCTAACCCAATTTGAGGTGAAAATTTAATACTGTCCCTATCGCTGCTGCCTCTGGTTTGCAAGGCCGGTAAATAAACCACCGGGAATTCCAGTCCTTTGGATTTATGAATAGTCATAATACTTACTGCATCGTCATTGTCCTGAACAACTGCAGCACCTTCTCTGGCTCCTGCCTGACGCAGCATTTTGATACGGTCTAAAAACTCATTAGTCGTACCTCCCTGCTGCATGGCAAAGTCATTGGCCAATATTTTAAGTTTATCCACATTGGCTAGTTTTTCCCGGCCAAATTCCTGGGCTAGTAAAATAGAGTTAACCTGCAATACTTCATACATTTCCTTAAACAGTTCAGGAAGACTAAAAGTTTCTGCGGCTTTACACAATTGCGAGATTTTAAGGTAAGCCTTGTTTAGAAGACTACTTTGCTCAGTAGCAGCTTCCTGCTCAAAAGCTAGGTTTTGAGTTCTAATATATTCCCATAAAGTAGCTTCTTTCTTTGTTTTAAACATATTAGTTAATGTGGCATCATCAATGCCGAAATATGGCGAGCGTAAAATTCCTGCTAGAGCTATGTCCTTCCTGCTATTTAGTAAAAAGCTTAACAAATTAAATACATCCAAAATCTCTTGCAGTTCATAAAAGCCCTTACCATCCAAAATTTTATAGGCTATACCTTCAGCACGCAAAGCTTTGGCAAAACGCGAAGATAAATTAATCGCCGGTAAAAGTATAGCGACATCTCTATAAGAAATAAGAGAATCCTGCTCTACTGTCTCCTTAATATGGCGAGCTAAAATAACGGCCTCAGAAGCATCTGCCGCTTTATCATAATTATTTTCGGTTTCTATAGTCACTAGCCTTGGTTTTGCCGCGCTAGCCTTATTGGCGCGAAGTTCTTGAAAAGTAACGTCATCTTGTGGGTTAACTCCCAAAAGATCTTTAAACAAACAATTGCAGGCAGCCATAATTTCCGGGGTAGAACGAAAATTATCAGCTAATACGATGTTGGAGCCCTTGAGTGTTGCAATATCGTCTCTAACCTTCTTGAAAACGCTGACATCGGCACCACGGAAACGATAAATAGATTGTTTAGCATCACCTACCACGAAAAGCCTATTATCCCGTAGTTCTCTCTTGTCTCCACCGGCTAAAAGATACACTAATTCCTTTTGGCAATCATTGGTGTCTTGAAATTCATCTACCATGATATATTTATATTTGGCGCGGGCCTTTTGCAATATATGAGGATAATTTTCTAAAAGCTCCACCGCTTTTAGCGCAATGTCATCAAAACTATAATATTCTTGTGTATCAACTGCTTTCGCCAAATGCAGGGATAATTTGCGCAACACCTTATCCCAAGCAGAAATTACAGGAACCGCAGCTAAATCAATAGTAAAATTACTGAGTTCTGAAATAGCGGCTTTAAAAGAAGTTATTTCTTCTTTTCCTTTACCTCTGGCGCTTAACCCTGCCGTCCACTCCGTCAGTTTTGCATAATCTCCCTGCGCAATAATAGTTCGAAATTCCTCACTACGTTCTTCCAGCACATCTAATATTTGGGCAGTTTTAGCTCCCGCTATATCTTTGATAGCGACTAAAGCGTCAAAGGTTGCTAAAGCTTCTACCTTAAGGTTTTCTTCTTCTTTAAGTCTTTCTGTATAGGGGAAAGCCAAATCTTCCTGGGCCAATACTTGTGGCAATTTATCAATTAAAGAAAGCAACATGTTTTCTAATTTTGCCTGTCCATAATTATCCATAAGCCTAATAAAGTAAGTATCTTCTTCCTGCAGGGCTTGTGACATAAAGTCTTTAATTACCAGAACATGAAATTCCTCCAACTCGTATTCCGCACTTACCTGAAAATTAGGATCCATGCCTGCTTCCACAGGATTATCACGGATTATTTTGCTGCAGAAACTGTCAATAGTACTGATTTGTGCCTTCTCCAACATTCGTAACTGCTCTTGCCAAAACACTTTTCTATCATTTTCTGCTGCTTCTAATAGGGTATAAAGGGTTTTACGTATACGTTCACGCATTTCCTTTGCTGCCTTTTTGGTAAAAGTAATAGCTAAAATAGCATCGGCAGAGGATTTTTGGTCAGCAATAATTTTAATGAAACGTTCCACTAAAACTCTGGTTTTACCGGAACCTGCACCGGCAGAGACTGATACATTGGTATCTAATGTCTCTATTGCGCATCTTTGTTCAGGTGTGAAATCAGACATTATCTTCTACCTCCTCTCCCGTATCTTGTGTGCCATCACTTACACGATAGCGACAAATATCCAGACAGGGGCAGTACGCTGGGCATTTTTCTGCCGGATTAGCAGGAAATGCACTATTTCTAATACCACGGATGCTGGCAACAATAGCACTTTCAGCGTTTTCCATAACCATGGATAAATTGTTTGGTCTAGTATTATAAAGCCACGGCAAGTCTTCTTTTAGAGTGTTTTCCCACAGACCACCGCTGCGCTTACAGTTTTTTAGACCATAGTAACCGGCACCTATAATTTTTGACCGTTCTACCGATAAGAGTTTTTCTACTGCTAAAATATAAACAGGCAGCTGTAAAAATCTTCCTAAGGCAACTCCCTTAGCTGATGGTACCGTTCCACTCTTGTAATCAGTGAGCATATAGTTATTACCATCTGTATCTACTCTGTCTATTTGTCCTGAAAAAATTGTTTCCTCACCATCTATGCTAATTGGCACCCCGGGCAAAGTGCTGTCTTTTCGTCCAAATGCCAGCTCTAGATATTTGGGCAGCAAATTAATTTTTTGATTAGCTTGATAAGCTTGTTCCGCTAACAGCCATTTTCCCAAAACTATACGATAACGTTTGTAATCGTACTTGCTGAATTCACTTTCTGAAATTAAGCCTTGTGCTGCCAATTGTCCATATACATCTGCTAAATCAAGCATTAGTTCTTCTAGCAATACACTGTAATCTGCAAGGCCAATATTTTCTTCTAAATGTTTGTTCAAAAATTTTGCCAATGCTAGGTGGTATAAATCGCCTATGACTGCCGGTTGTGTTTCTTTTTCCAAGGGTTCCCAGGGTTCGGTCTGCCAAATGTTTGTGACTAAATAGTTAAATGGACATTGGACATAATTATCCAATGCTGACGCACTTAAATATTTGCATTCCTGCTTTTGCTCTAAATAGCCATTAAAAATATTATTGCCCGTCCAGCGCTCTTTATCCAAAAATTTTCTAAAAGCAAAATCCACACCCAATTTGTTGGTTAACCAAACGTCCTCGGCAACCGCCAAAAATTCTTGCTGCACTAAAATACGCGCTAATTCCTCAGCACTGTAACAATGGGCAACATCCGTATTATAAAAGGTCGGTACTAATGCTTCTTTTTCATAGTATTGCTGCAACTCCTGTACATAACAGGAAGCAGCGGCCGCATCATCAGCATAATAACTAATTGTTAGAGATTGTTGCGCCATAGCTGCTACTGCTGCGAAAAAATATTGGTCTATTTTCATAGAGGCAATTGTCAAAGGCAAAGTAACCCCCAGCTCATTAAGAGCTTTGCGCTCTTGATCATTATATATCCAATTTTCGAATTTAACCTTGGGAAATTGCCCCTCGCGCATTCCCATCAAATATACGTGAGGAAATAATATTCCTTGAATGGTTGAGGCTTCTACTACTTTGATACCGAGTTTGTCTCCCTGGGATAAGGTTATTATTTTTTCTTTAGCTCTTTCTTCCCAAAATTCCAAAAACTCACTAATAGGTCTTTTTTGTTTTCCTTGCCCACTTTGTTCAAAAGCTCCTACCATTTCTTCCAATATTTCCGTAACCATATTTTTTGTGGTAACCACTGCTTTTAACTGTTTTAAAGTTATTTTGTTGGCTTTGTATACTTCCCCATAGCTCTTTTCTAAAGACCAGCCTTCAAGGGCTTGCAGAAAATTATTAGTAAAATCTGCAGGAGTGCTCTTACTTTTCAAAGAAGCAATAAAATTAAATAATTCTCCAATTTTACTTTGCGGGAACTTATTTTCTACAAATTCCTGTAACACGTTGGGTGAAGCAAAATATTTTTCATTATAGCTTGCCTCGATTTGCTCATGGTTGATACCAAAAATTCTATCTACGAAAACATTATTTAATAGTTCTTTCCAAACGTCTATTTCATATCCGGCCGCTACCGTCTTCATAATATTTTCTATAAACTTTGCCAATGGTTGCGCTGTAAAACCAGTTACCTCCGGCAATGTGGTTGGTATACCAAATTCCTTGAACAAGTTAGAAAATCCATTGTATTCTTCCATGCTGCGAACAACACAAATAATATCTCTGCACGCCACCCCAGCCTGTAATTGCTGTTTTATTTTACCTAATACTCCGCGCATTTCATTTTCCACACTATAGGCTTCAAAAACAATAATACCATCAGCTGCACCGACTAGCGGGTGCTCACGCTGCCAATTTCTAACAAAATGATCAAGTCCTTGATTTCTAGGAGTAAGCTCTTGCAACTGTTCTTTTATAAATCCCATGCCCATAAAATCCATATAGGCATTTTCTGTAGCCGCAGACAACTCCGGTCTTTCTGCATCATAAAACAGCCCGACTTCAATTGAGCAATGTTTGGACAAAGCTTTAAGTAACTCTATTTGTAAATTATCAAATTGATAAAATTCACTAAAATATAGTTTTTCCCATGGAACAACGCAATTTTCTTTTTGCAGGGCTCTAATTGCTAATCTATAGAGACCGTCCACATCATAACGTTTTTGTTTTTTTAACTCCTGCCTATAAAGCAAATAGATATGATAAATTTCCATATCTTTTGCTTGTAAATAATCCGTGCGCTCCCAAGCTTGCAGTGCCGCATAAAATTCTTCACAAGTAATTCCTCCGCGAGATAATTCGCCGATGAAGCTCACCATATTTTTTATAAAGCCTTTTTTGTCTGCTAGTTTGGCAAAATAGGAAAGTTCGCCTTTTTTTACAAGGGACTTAATAATTTGTTTAATAACCATTTCTTGTGCCGGACGAGAAATGCGCGTATAAACATCTAAGTGGTTTGCCCGTAACAATTCATTCGGCAAATAATCCATAATAACTGTGCGTACACTTCCTGCTTTTTTTACCTCGTCCAGCAAAATATGTCCGGGAACCACAAATACAGCTTGCCCATAAGCAAACTGTTTAGCATCCTCAATAAATTTGTTACGCATGGTTTCACCCAAAGGCAGGCAATACAATTTATTCATGTTATTCTCCTATAAAGTTCACTACAAGCATTCTAGTCAACATCAATTTATACCGCAACATCACTGCTAATATTTTAACACAATAAAGAAGAAAAACTGACAGAAAAGATCAATTTATTTGACCTTACCTCTGTCAGTTTCTCTAGGTTTTTCACTCTAAGAAAATTAAATCAGGCTGCATTAGTAAATAGTCTAAATAGCTACGTCAATCTTTGCGGAAACGCCTACACCTTGAACTCGATTGAACCCATTTAGAGGATTTTTGCTATCAATAGGAATCAGCGCTTGAATTCGGACGGAACGATTTAACATATCTCCCTCTAAAGACAATGCGGCTTTACATCTATCTACGCTTTCTTGGGGTCCTGAAACTTGAGCCGCCCCTACGTAACCTTTGCTGCCTACCGTAATGATAGGCACAACTTTGGTAGCATAGTCGGAACTTACGTTATATTTATCGGTAAGTTTATTAATAAAAGTATTAATATCATTAGCATAGGTATCTACAATATAGGCAATTCCACCAGTTTTTAAAATGGAACCGAGGCCGCCTAAAATATCGGCACTTGCAGTTGGAACAGCGCTCCCAACTAGGAACCCACATAAAGCTGCTGCTACGATTGTTTTTTTACTAACTAATTTCATTTTAACACCTCCGTATTTTTATTATAATAATTATAGCATAATTTATAATAGGTCTACATAATATGAGATAAGTGTGAAAAACAAATAGGGACAAGTAGATGCTATCTACTTGTCCCTATTGCACAGCAAGCATTATAATTATGCTTCCGGTTTTGCCAATTCTAGTTCTTCAGATTTAAGTAATTTTTCCACAAGTACGTCAACTTTATCAACTTGGTAGCCGGTAATAGTCTCTACTTCTTTGACAATCATTTCCCTCAAGGCAACTACTGTATCAGGGATATTAGCACCGTAAATGACTGTTACTTTTACTTCAAAAGCAACATGCCCCACAGTACCTTGATCACCTTCACCGGTAATCGCATCAGTCTTTTTTACATTTACCTGAGGAACAACACGCTCAGCAACTTTTTTAGCAATAACAGCTAAAGCACTTCCTTCTCCTGTGCTAACTGCTACGCTGCCAACTTTAGACATTGCCGTTTTTACCAAATCGGCAAATACTTCTTCGCTAATTATTGTTTTTCCACCAATCATGATTATCAAC
>JAAYAE010000255.1 GCA_012719555.1 Acholeplasmataceae bacterium
AAAGAATTTAAAGAAGATGCTATCCGACTATCCGACGAGATTGGCGTAAAAAAGGCTGCGGACCAACTCGGCCTGCACTATTCCACACTTTCTACTTGGCGGTCTCGTTCTAAACAATATAGAGACATTGCTTTTGTAGGCAGTGGAAATAAGCGCCGGGAACCAATGTCCGAAAAGGATAGGAAAATTTATGAAATGGAAAAACATATCAGAGAACTTGAAAGATCAAATGACATCCTAAAAGAAGCACTTGGTTTTTTCGCCTCCAGCCGAAAGAAGTAAGAGCCTGCAAGCGGTATGATTTTATTTTAGAACATTTCAACCAGTGGACCGTTAAAGATATGTGTAAGGTGCTTGAAGTCAGCGAATCCGGCTTTTACAGATTCAAAAACAACCTTAATAAGCCAAGTAGGGAAAATGTTCTTTCGGCAGCATTGGATTCAATATTGGCGGATTCGCCATATAACAAGAATTATGGTGTACTGCGTATGCAAATTGCTCTAAAGAAAAAAGGCATTACCGCAGGTATTAGAAGGATAACTAAAATGATGCGAGTAAAAGGTTTGCTTCATGAGGCTAAACGTAGACCTAAAGGTATAACTAAGTCCACTACAGAAGTTGAAGAAAAAGAAAATCTTATTAAGCAGGATTTCACGGCTGAAAAACCTTTTACTAAACTGTTAACGGATATCACTCAGATAGGGTGTCGTGAAGGTAAATTATATATTTCTCCAATCTTTGATTGTTTTAATGGAGAAATACTTGCCCTACGTATGCGTAACAATATGAAGAAGGAGATTTGCGTAGATACTTTAAAAGCTGCGGCAACCAGATTTCCAATTGGTGGAGCCATACTCCATAGTGATAGGGGCTCCCAATATACAAGTGAAGCATTTCGCCAACAACTAACGTCCTGCGGTCTTACTCAAAGTCTTAGTGGCGTACATCACTGCTATGATAACGCTCGGATGGAAAGTTTTTTTGCAACACTTAAGAAAGATTTACTATACAAAATTCCAACTTACAAAATGCGCATGGAAGATGTTAAAGCTGCTATTTTTTACTATGTATTTGTTTATTACAACAAGACTAGGATTTACACTACCAATCCAGATGCTCTACCACCAGCTGCCTATAGGGCATTATGTGAGTTAACAAATGTTGTAGCTGCTTAGTTTAAAATATTTCGAGTTTGTTGACTGCACTTTTCTTGACAAGTCCATCCCCAACCATACATCTAATTCGTGCCAATAAATCAATTAAATCTGGGTCATTAAACCCATAACCAATAAACAAAAAAGATTTGGTCGTTAAATCGCCTTTTAAAACATTCAACATACTACCATGTGTCCCTTGATATAATTCATAATCATCCTTTGATATTACTGCATCACTACTAACGGTAATATCTCCATGCATTTTGTAAATAATAACATCTGAACCTTTAACAGGATAAAGTAAATCCTTATCACAACGCTTCACATCTATTCTTTTACCATTACTTTTGACAGCCTTTTCAATTAAGTCATCATAATTTGTGGTCCAATATGTATCTAGTGGTAAACTTGCTAAAATTTTATGTAGTTCTGTAGGTGCCTTACTTTTATTAATATTTTCTATGATTGATTCTACAAGCGGCTTTTTATTTTGTTTATAAGAAACATAGTATTGCGCTAAACTAATTAAATCGTCTTCTTTAGTTATATCCAACTCAAGTTCAAGCGCGACATCTTTCAATAGTCCCTTCCAATCAACATATCCTGCACTTGATGACATTCCAGCCCCTAAGAAAGCTGCTGCACGTCCAAATTTTAAAGATTTTGCAAATTTTTTGATGAATATATCTTGATTCATTATGTTATTCCTCCAACACACTATTTAAATGCTCTTTTAAGCCTACACAACTGTAACATTATACTTAATGCCTTAAATTACTATCAAATTGCGA
>JAAYAE010000256.1 GCA_012719555.1 Acholeplasmataceae bacterium
ATTGGTCCTAGGCTTGATCATTTGATTATGTTTGGCGACAAATTAAATGCCAGAAAACAAGCTGAGCTTGCCGATATTCCTATGATTCCAGGCAGCAACGGTAAAATAGAAACCCTTGATGAAGTAAAGGCTTTTGTCGCTAAATACAACTATCCAATTATTATTAAAGCCGTTAATGGCGGCGGTGGTCGTGGTATGCGGATGGTCCACGAAGCCGCGGAATTAGAAGACGCATATAACCGTGCTAAATCCGAAGCACTTAAAGCCTTTGGTAGTGATGAGATTTATCTGGAAAAATATTTAGAAAATCCTAAACATATAGAAGTACAGATAATTGGTGATAAGAAAGGCAATATTGTCCACTTGTATGAGCGTGATTGTTCTGTACAACGCCGCCATCAAAAATTAGTGGAAATTGCTCCTGCGTTTTCTCTAAAACCTGAATTCCGCAAAGAAATATGTGCTGCGGCAGTAAAACTTATGAAAAATGTCAATTATGTTAGTGCCGGTACTGTAGAGTTTTTGGCAACACCTGATGAACATTTCTACTTTATTGAAGTAAACCCACGTATACAGGTTGAGCATACTATTACAGAGATGCTAACAGGTATTGATATAGTTCAAACACAAATTAAGATTGCTGAAGGATATGACTTGCATAGCGAAGAAGTTGCTATTCCTCAGCAAGAAGAAATATATTGCCATGGTCACGCTATTCAATGCCGTATTACTACAGAGGACCCCTCCAACAATTTTATGCCTGATACCGGAAAACTTATTGCTTACCGCAGTGGTGGTGGTTTTGGCATCCGCTTAGATGGCGGTAATGCTTTTACAGGTTCTGTTATTACCCCCTATTATGACTCGCTGTTGGTTAAAGCTACTTCTTGGAGTCTAACTCATGAAAATGCTATTTCTAAAATGCTTCGTTGTTTAAAAGAATTCCGTATTCGCGGAGTCAAAACCAACATTCAATTTTTAGAAAATGTACTAAAAAATCCTTCGTTTATCAACGGCTCTTATGACACCTGCTTTGTGGATGAAACACCAAGTTTGTTTAACTTCCCCAAAATTTCTGACCGAGGCACAAAACTTTTAGGCTACATTTCTGACGTTAGTATTAATGGTTATGCTAATGTTGGCGTACAACCAAAGCCGGATTTTGCTCCACTGAAAATGCCACCGTATAAACACACTAAGATTGACAGTGGAACCAAGCAGCTTTTAGATAATCAAGGACCCATGGCTGTAGCAAAATGGACAATGGCACAAAAAGAAGTTCTCTTCACCGACACCACCTTCAGAGATGCGCATCAGTCTTTATTTGCTACGCGTTTACGCACTGCGGATATGCTGAGAATTACAGAACAAACAGCAGCCAAACTCCCACAACTATTTTCTTTTGAATGTTGGGGCGGCGCTACCTTTGATGTTGCTTATCGTTTCTTATACGAAAGTCCTTGGGAAAGACTTAGAAAAATGCGTGAAAAAGCGCCCAATATTTTATTCCAAATGCTTTTGCGGGGAGCTAATGCCGTAGGCTACACTAGTTATCCGGATAATGTTGTTAAGGAATTTATTCGCCAAGCAGCTAAAAACGGTATAGATGTCTTCAGAGTTTTTGATAGTTTAAATGGTCTAGATAACATGCGTCTTTCCATAAATACCGTTTGCGAATGCAATAAAATTGCCGAAGCAGCACTATGCTATACCGGTGATATTTTGGATCCACGCCGCGATAAATATGATTTAAAATACTATGTAACTATGGCCAAAGAATTAGAAAAAGCCGGTGCTAATATAATTGCTATTAAAGATATGGCCGGTCTTTTAAAACCCGAGGCAGCCTACCAATTAGTTTCTGCCCTAAAAGACACTGTAAATTTACCAATTCACCTACACACACATGAAGGTAGCGGTAATGCTATTTATACCTATGCCAAAGCAATTGACGCCGGGGTAGACATTGTTGACGTAGCTTTTTCGGCTATGAGCTGTGGAACTTCACAACCCAGCAGTTCCAGCCTCTATTATGCCTTAAGCGGTAATCCTCGTCAGCCAAAACTGAATCCTGAGGCCCTAAATGAGATTTCTCGTTATTGGGAAACTGTGCGTCCTTATTACAAGGCCGCCGATAAAACTGAGATCACACCTAACCCTGAAGTTTATATGCATGAAATGCCAGGCGGACAATATACGAATTTGAAACAACAATCTGTTGCTTTAGGCCTTATTGATAAGTGGGAAGAAATTAAAATCATGTACCACAAAGTAAGCATGATGTTTGGTGACTTAATTAAAGTAACCCCTTCTTCTAAAATTGTAGGCGATATGGCCTTATTTATGGTACAAAATGAACTAACAGAAGAAGATATTTACGATCACGGTGATACTTTGGACTTCCCTGCTTCCGTCATTGGCTTTTTCGAAGGTAATATAGGACTTCCTTATCAAGGTTTCCCAGAAAAATTACAAGCAATCATCTTAAAAGGCAAAAAGCCGATTCTTGGCCGTCCCGGTGATACCTTGCCACCCGTAGATTTCAGCAAAGTCAAAGAACATCTTACCGAAATCGGCGGACCAACTTCACCTGAATCAATTAGTTCTTATTGCCTCTATCCTAAAGTCTATGAGGATTGGGTAAAATTCACCGAAGAATATGGTGATGTTTCTGTACTTGATACTCCCACATTCTTTTTTGGCTTAGCACCCGGTGAAGAAACGCGTGTTATGATTGAAACAGGTAAGATGCTTATTATTAAATTAATCCACATAGGCGAAGCCAACGAAAGTGGTATACGCACCGTAAGCTTTGAATTCAACGGACTACCTCGTGAAATTGAAGTCAAAGACAGAAATATTAAATCAACTAGCATCACACGTAAAAAAGCTGATAAAACTAACCCTGGTGAGATTGGTGCTACCCTTTCCGGTTCTGTGGTGAAAATTCTTGTAAACAAGGGACAGCAAGTTGCTAAAGGTGACCCTCTAGTTGTTACAGAAGCTATGAAAATGGAAACTACGATTTCAGCCCCTATTGCAGGAATTGTATCTGCGATTCATGTTAATAATACCAGCCGCATTGAAAGTGGAGACTGCTTGGTAGAAATTGATATGAATGCTCAAATTGCTGTTAAATAATTTTTACAAAACACTATACAGACC
>JAAYAE010000257.1 GCA_012719555.1 Acholeplasmataceae bacterium
GGTGTAGAAAAATCCCCAGCCATTATATGTATTTTTTTCATAAATATTTCCCCCTAATATAGCTTTTCAAAATTTTTATAATGATCTCCAGAATAATATATATTTCCATCATTAGAAAAAATTATCCGTTTGGAGCCCCGATTACCCTTAATGTAATCAATATCACATTCTCTATATATGCGGCCTGCAACAACAGGCAATTTGTTCTCAAAGTTACCGAACTTATCACCGCCAATACTCTTTCCAGGTGCTACCTCATCTAACGTCCCCTTATGCTTCCACCCCAATTTCATGGCTGTTTTCTTTGTTATAAAATTACTAGGCAATTTATTGTAAGTATGAAGGTAAAGAGCTACATCGTCTCTAGAAGTGTATACCCCGTTTTCTTCTATTTGCACAGTTGCCTTTGGCAATATTGAATCAGAAGAATTATTTATGGTGGTATTCTTACCACACCCTATAACAACTATTGTTAAAAGCACCATGCCAACTAAAAGTGCCAGCAATCTTTTCATAACCCTTACCTCCCTCTAATCAACTGAGAGTAAAACCGCAGGTATTACTTTATGTTTTTTTGCGCAATAGCAATTAACCCATAGCCATTATTACGCACAAAAGCAAAAACGTCAATACTATTACATTATTAAAGTACTTTCAATTATTGTTTTATTAAATCTTCATTTTGTTCTTTATTTTACTTTTTCTTTATAAATAATTGCATAAATACCTGCAACAAGGACCGCTCCACCTAGGATATTCCCCAAAGTTACAGGCAATAAATTGTTCATAAAAAATGTTTCCCATGTGGCATGTAAAGGAACCGCTCCACTCACAGCTAAGTAACGAGGATCAGTTCCTGTTAATATGCCTAATGGTACAAAAAACATATTAGCCACACAATGTTCCATGCCCATAGCAACGAAAGCCATAGTAGGAAACCAAAGTGCTATAATTTTTCCGGTAATATCCTCGGCTGCTGAAGCTGCATACACCGCAAGACAAACAAGCCAGTTGCACCCTACAGCACGCCAAAAAGCATCTCCAAAGCTTAAGGCACATTTACTATTGGCAATGCTTACAATGGAATTAGCCCAAGGCATAGTACTATGTCCCGCAGAATTTATAGTTTCAAAAATTATTCCACTACTATAAGCCATAAAGTAGGCTACAAATAAAGCTCCCACAAAATTGCCACTCCAAGAATAAATGCCGCTTTTGCAAGCGGATACAATAGAGATGTTTTTGCGATAACCTGCTGCCGCCAAAGACATGCAGTTTCCAGTAAACAAATCCGCTCCGCAAACTATAACCAGCATCAGTCCTAAAGGGAAAACCGCGGCAAAAACAAGTTTAGCCATGGACCCCCACACAGATATTGGCAAAAATGCCGCACAACGAATTGCCAAAAATCCCCCCAAAGCAATATATGCTCCGGCTAAAAAGGTTAGTCCGCAAGTCCCTGCAAAAGACTGTTTAGTTCTACCTACCCCACCTCCAACAATTGTGTCTAAAAGTGCATTAGGTGCTTTAAATGTCATTGTAAACCTCCCATAAAATTACTTATTATTAGCCACACTACATAATTCTCTAATATTTTCAGAGGAGCTTTACCAACCATGAAACTCTTCAGAAGTCATTATATATTACCCAAATTTGTCTTTCAATATGTTTTTCACAAAAAAGTTCCTATTCATGCAGGAATAGGAACTTTTTTTATTTCACAACCGGAATTTTGATTGCCTTTAATGTAAGTTCTGCATTAGCATCCAGCAAAAGTGGCTCAGCTTTAACTAGCGCTTTATTATTGACACTGCTGTCAGCATAACCAATACCGCCTGTACTACAATCCTCAACACGCAAACCGGATTTGAATTTTTCATTTACTATATCATCAATAATTGAATAAACGGCATTATCTACGCGCTTAAGAGCGCTAGTTAAAATATAAGGGCGAGCTTCTTCCGGTGCTGTATCCCTTTGATTTGTATCACAACCAATTGCCAATTTTTTCACTTTGGCAGCGGCAATAAACAATCCTTTGCCACTCATACCGGCTGCATGAAATATAACGTCTACACGTTCACCATACATCTGCAAAGCTTTTTTCTCCAACTTCTCAGGATCAGTAAAACTCCCCACAAAATCACTTTTAACCTTAATAGCAGGATTGACGTAATAGGCGCCGGCCTTATAACCACTTAGTAATTCTTGATTTGAACGAAGATTTTTGTAGCCGCCAATAAATCCGATATTTTTAGTATTTGTAGTAGCACCGGCGGCAATTCCTGCTAAAAATCCCGCTTCCAAATCATTGAATTTCACACATAACAAATTAATCATACCTAAATTTTTATCCCCGTCAATGACTACAAATTTTGTTTTCGGTCTACTTGCAGCAAGTTTGGCAAAAATAGGTAGATAAACATCACCTAGCCCAATAATAAAATCATTTTTATTACCAAGTTTAGTAATATCCTCTACACTAAGTTTGTCTGCTTTCTTATTTATGAAAACATCCATATTTAATTTTGGTGCAAAACTAGTCATGGCTCTATTCATGCCTTCGTAAGCCATTTGATTAAACCCTTGATCGTTAGTTGGGCCTCCATAGCATATAAGTCCTTGTACATCTGCAGCTTGCACTGCTGTATTTAACATTAAAGACATAACTAGGGTTAACAATAAAATTTTACCTGTCTGCCACTTCATGGTTTAATCGCTCCTTTATTTTTTGCCTGCATAGCCATTTCCTTACTGGTCTTAAAAAGTCTGGCTATACTGGAAATAAGCAAGATTCCTAAGGCAATAGCAGTAGCATCCAAAGATGCTTGAACCATTTTTTCCATGCCCACATTATATGCGTTTAGCATAAAAAAATTCATAGCACGATACAATGGTAATCCAGGGACCAAGGGAATGATACCCGGAATAGAAAAGACTGTTACCGGTTCTTTGAATATACGTGCAAAAAATTCACTTATTACCGCCAAAATTATTGTACCCATGAAATTACTAAACATAGAACTATAGCCCAAACCATCTTTCAGATAAATATAAATAGCAAATCCTATAGCCCCTACTAGTCCTCCTGGTATAAGTACTCTGCGCGGAGTGTTAAAAAGTTTACCAAAGGCTATGGTCGCTATAAATGCAAATAATATAGAAATTAGCATTGTAACCTCCTATGCATGCCAAATACCTAATACTGCCGCCATGCCTATAGCTAGTCCCCCTACTAACAATAGGGCTTCGCTAACGCGAGTATTCCCGCTCATCAAATCCCCTGCCATATAATCCCGCAAACCGTTGGTAAATGCTACCCCTGGTAAAAATGGCATAATAGCGCCAACTGTCATTTTCTCCATGCTATTGCCGGGAATGATTTTTTGAAAAATCAGAGCTACCGCACACAAAATAACCCCAGCCAAGGTTGTTTCCCAAAAGCTGCTGGGACGAAAAGGTGAAATCTGTTTTAAAACCAACATAGCAATAGCGGCCGCAAAAAAAGCTCCAATAAACTCGTAAACATCACCGCCAAGAACTACAGCAAAGCAAGCAGCAGCTAGTCCTGAAGATATGGTCTCTACATAATACGGTCTAGGAGGCCTCTCTAATTTTTCCCGCAATATATTCATTGTTTCTTCATAATCATACTGCCAATCATAAAAGCTAAAAGCTAGTTTATTTATTTCGCTAATAAGGCCTAAATCCGTACCCCGCCTGTTCACTCTATACATGCAGGTAAAGCCGCTGGCGACCTCATTACTGACAATAATAACCGATGGTGTGCAAAACACTGACACCGTATCCATTCCTCTTAAATTGCACATTCTTACTATAGTGTCTTCTACCCTATAAGTTTCTGCTCCACTGCAAAGCAAAATTTTACCGGCAGTAATAGCAATTTCCAAAACTTGTTCTTTCGTCATCGCCATAATCTTTTCGCAAGTCATATTGCACCCCTTTGTACAGATACATACGTCATGTCCGATAACTATTTATACATTAAAAATTGTTTTTATTGCTGCTTTAAATTTATTTGCTCCACCCATAGAAGGATGCGGAACGGTATTACAAGCTACACCGTATTTAGCCAAAGTTCCTGCCGCTTTTTGTCCTATAGCAATTACTTCCATATCGGGGACCAATCCCAATAACATTTTAGCGTAAACAATTCCAATATCAAGCTCTGCTTTAGAAGGTGTCCTATTAGTTAAAACTTTACCAGCTTTATATGGATGAAAAGGGAAAATATTCCACAATATACTCTGAAAAGGCGATAAACCATGTTGAGCTAATTGCCCCCACATAACAGTAGCCGTAGGTTCATTAAACCCTTCTTCTCGCTGTTTCTTATTGAGCAACTGACTGCTTGGGTTACTAGTTCTCTGGTAATTCCATTCACCCAACACCACTTCCGGCGACACTGTAGGATGAAAACCTAGCAATATTCGCTCACTAGTCATTGCCATTCCTGAAAAATGGCCTCCTTGATAACCTAACCCTTCGGCAATAAACAGATACTTTGCGTTTCTGCGCAAAGTTAAATATCGCAGCAAGTTGTTTGCCCTAATCGCCGGTGCCTCAGGTCCTATATCACAAATAGCATCATAATCTGCCCATGGATTAAAAGTTTCTTCACCCTTGTATGCTTGTAATTGTTTTACAAAATTTTCCATTATTCTAAACTCTCCATTATTTGCTCCCATTTTACCATAAGTTTGGCAATAGTTGTTTTATATTCTTCATATTCTTTTGCCATGTCCGCACTAGCTTCAAAAGACGTTTGATTAGACGGATCAGCAATTTTCGCTTCCAACACCTTAAGCATTGCTTCTTGTTCGCGAATATTAAGTTCAATTTTAGGCAAAAGCTTTTCCGCCTCGCTTTGACTATAGCGTTTTTCTTTTTGCGAAACGGCGATTATTTGTTTGTTAACACTTTGTTCTTGCTTACTTGCCCCAGTGGCAGGTTGAGCCACTAGTTCAGCCTTCTTTTTTTCTCTTTGTTCGAGATAAAAATCGTAATTTCCCTTATAATCATGCATAGTCCCAGCATCAATTTCCCAAATTCGTTCAGCTACTTCATTTACCAAATAACGATCATGACTGACTAATAACACTGTACCATCGAAAGTTTCCAAGGCAGCTTCTACGGCTTCCTTAGCCAAAATATCCAAATGGTTGGTAGGTTCATCTAGGAGCAGGCAATTTGCACCGTCTAGGACCAATTTCAAGAGTACCAGCCGTGCCTTTTGTCCACCGGACAGCGTTCCTATCTTTTTGAATACTTCCTCACCCCTAAAAAGCATGCTTCCCAAGAGTTTGCGGGTCTGTTCGTCTGTATAACCATATTCATTAAGAAAATTGTCCATAATAGTTTCGTTTGCATTCAAACGTTCATAACTTTGGGAAAAATAGCCTATTTGTACCCTATTACCAATCTTAGCCGTACCCCTTAAAGGAGCTATTTCTTGCAAAATCGTTTTTAATAGGGTGGTCTTACCTGCCCCATTAGCGCCTAAAACAGCAATTTTCTCGCCACGTGTAAGGACTAAATTAATATTTTTAACTAAAACGTTTTCTCCGTAACCAACATTCAGATCCTCTAGCACGATTACCTTTTCTGCCGATTCCGCTGCCTTTGGCAAACGCAGTGTAAACTCTTCAGTCTGCACAGGTGCTTCTATTCTCTCTAAGCGGTTCAACTGGGACTGGCGGCCGCGAGCCATTTTGCTTTTAATTCCCGCTTTAAACCGTCTTATGTAATCTTCTGTCCGTACTATATATTCTTGTTGAGCCTCATAGGCAGCTTCACGTGTTACTATTTGTATTTCTTTCTGTGCCAAATACTTCGTATAATTCCCTTTAAAATGTGCCAGAGTCTTTGCTTCCATTTCCAGAATTTTTTCTGCCACATTATCCAAGAAAAATCTGTCATGACTTACTACCAAAAGACCGCCTTTAAATTCTTGCAAATATTTCTCCAGCCATTCAGTCATTTTAATATCCAAATGATTTGTAGGTTCATCCAAAATTAAAAGATCAGGAGAATTTACTAGGGCTGCCGCCAACATAATTCTGGTTTTTTGTCCCCCGGAAAAATGCTCGGCATTTTTATGCCAAACTTCTTCCAAAAAGCCTAGGCCAATTAAAACCCTTTTAATATTAGACTCATAGTGGTAGCCATCTAGCTGTTCATATTTAAGTGTGGTTCTTGCAATCTGCCAACACCTCTTCCAGTTTTGCTCCTGGTTTTGTTGTAGCAGCCAAAGTTTCCAGCCTCGCCATTTTTTCACGCAATTTTACAATGTCCTGACAAGAACCAAGCATAAACTCCCAAAGTGAACCTGCTCCCATATCAGCAAAACCCTGCTGAACATATCCTAAACGCAAGTCACTTTCATAGCTGATGTTGCCTTCGTCCACAGTTTCCGGTTGCAAAAGACAGCGTAAAAGAGTTGTCTTCCCACTACCATTTACACCAACTAATCCAACTTTTTCACCTTTACTAATAGTAAAGCTAACATTTTTAAAAATACTATGAATGCCAAAACTTTTGGCAATATTATCCACTACTAATTGCATTAATTAACCTCTTTCATAAAACTATTAAGAGAGGGGCTGCAAAACATCCCCTCTCCTATATTTTGCTGCTTACTCTAAATAGCCTTTGGGATGGCTGGAGTGCCATCTCCAAGCTGTTTCTACTATATCTTCAATTTTGCTGAATTGTGGTTCCCACTTGAGTTCTTTTTTTATTTTAGCTGAAGATGCCAATAGAATTGCAGGATCACCCGCTCTTCTTCCCTGCTCAGCTACAGCAAAATCTTTACCGGTAACTTTTTTCACCGTACTAATAATTTCACGCACAGAAAATCCCTGTTCGGAACCAAGATTATATACTTTGCTGCTACCACCATTGTACAAATGCTGAAGTGCTAACACATGGGCTTTGGCCAAATCACACACGTGAATGTAATCACGAATACATGTTCCATCAGGTGTATTATAATCCGTGCCAAAAATAGAAACACTGCTATGAATACCCTGTGCAGTTTTAATTACCAGGGGAATTAAATGACTTTCCGGATTGTGATCCTCACCTATATTACCCTGTGGTGCTGCTCCTGCGGCATTGAAATACCTCAAGGAAACATAGCGCAAATCATAGGCCAGTGAATAATCACTTAACATTCCTTCAATAATTAGCTTCGTGCGCCCGTAAACATTTGTCGGGGCTAATTTTGTATCTTCTGCAATTGGGCACTTATCAGGTTCGCCATAAACTGCGGCCGTAGAAGAAAAGATGATCATATCTACCCCTGCCGCACGCATAGCATCAAGCACCCCCAACGATCCTGCCACATTATTATAATAATATTGACCGGGATTTTCCATTGATTCCCCTACCAAACTACTAGCAGCAAAATGCATCACCGCATCAATTTCATATTCACCCATAACATGCTTTAAAAAATTCATGTCATGAATATCCCCTTCAATCAGTTGCACGTCTTCTGATACTGCACTAGCGTGCCCTGTGGAAAAATTATCGTATACAACAGGCTTATGACCACTTTTCACCAATTCTTCCACTACATGGGAGCCTATATAACCGGCTCCGCCTGTTACTAAAACATTCATCTCTACACTCTCCTATACTTCTTTGCCGCCCATAATAGCTAGGACTTCAACAGTCTTCTCTTGCAATAATTTTTCATCTCCGCGGGTTTCAACATTTAGACGCATTACCGGTTCCGTATTAGAAATCCGAATGTTAAAACGCCACTTAGCATATTCTACACTAATACCATCTAAATAATCCAATTTAGCATCAGCATATTTCTTCTCAATTTTAGCCAATACTTCACCGGCATTTTCTACTTTTCGATTAATCTCGCCACTGCAAGGATACAAAGCAACTCTTGCCTCTACCAGTTGTGCTAAAGTCTTTCCTGTTCTGCTCATAAGTTCTGTAACCATCAGCCAAGGAATCATACCGCTGTCACAATAAGAAAAATCCCTAAAATAATGATGAGCAGACATTTCGCCGCCATAAATAACACCATTGGTACGCATACACTCTTTAATGAAAGCATGTCCGCTTTTACAACGCACCGGTTGTCCCTTAAATTTTTCTATGATTTCTTCCGTATTCCAAGTCAAGCGGGGATCATATAGTATTTTCTAACCGGGATTTTTTTCCAAGAAAACTTGTGCCAACAGGCAAACCAAATAATATCCCTCAATAAAGCTCCCCTTTTCATCAAAAAAGAAACAACGGTCAAAGTCACCATCCCACGCAATTCCTAAATCTGCTTTTTTATCTATAACTACCTTTGAGGTGACGGCTCTGTTTTCTGGCAGCAAGGGGTTCGGAACTCCATTAGGGAACGTACCATCCGGTTTTTCATTTATTTTTATGAATTCAAAGGGTAATTTCTTTTCCATCTTTTTTATTACGGCCCCAGCACCGCCATTACCGGGATTAACCACTATTTTTAATGGCTTTAAAACTGACGTATCAACATAAGTCAAAATATGTTTAATATATTCAGGCATAATGTTATATGTTTCTATCTTGCCTACCTTAGTACCTGGATAAATACTATCCGGAATTGCTCCGTTAACTACCATTCTGGCAATATCCTTAAGTCCTGTATCCTCGGATATTGGTTTTGCTCCGCGGCGAACAAGCTTCATTCCATTGTAATTAGCAGGATTATGACTGGCAGTAACCATAATGCCACCATCTGTCTTTAAATGAGCGGTAGCAAAATAAATCATTTCCGTTCCGCACTGACCAATATCTATAACATTAGTCCCGGCATGTCGCAATCCCTCAGCCAAAGCGTTTGTTAATTTTTTGCCGGTTGTCCTTATATCGCGTCCTATTACCACGGATTTAGCCCCTAACATTACAGCGAAAACACGCCCTACGCGATATGCCATTTCTTCGTTAACTTCAGTAGGGACAATCCCACGAATATCATAGGCCTTAAAAGCTTTTTCACTAAACATCTCTTGTTCTCCTATTCTATATTTTCTTTCCCAGACATTCTAACCAAATTAAATTCTACATGTTACAAGCAAAATCCTGCTGCCTTTGTATCTGGTATTATAAATTAACTTTGATTCTGATAGTGCTGCAAAAAACAGTTGCTATACTCGCGAATTGTACAATATATTTAAAGCCTTTAATTTTAATATGTTTATTGTTCTTTTTTTATAGCATTTAACGTTTTTTCATCTGAAGCTCTCCGCCAATAATCCCACCCATTTTTATTTCCACCTAATACAAATTCTGCTGCTGTATTGGGAGAGTCAAATGTTATATCATCCTTAAGCAGATATTTCCCATCCTTCAAAAAAATCCCATTATTCTCGCGCAATTCTTCTCTAAGCTCGCTTGCTGATTTTGTTTGAGGA
>JAAYAE010000258.1 GCA_012719555.1 Acholeplasmataceae bacterium
GGACAAGTATTGCCAACCACATTGGTAACTACGCCATTTTCAATTGTTACTGTCATCTCACACCCCATGTGGCAAGTAATACAATTCATTTTACGGGTTTCTGCTGTCATTTTACAACACCTCTACTCAAGCGGACAATTAATTCGCTGCCAATAAGTTTGGTCTTTTCTGCTGATAACTCTAATGCAATCATTTCACTTGGCTTGGCTACAGGAAGCACTTTATTCATTATTACTTCATTGCCACTTAAAACTTCTAATTTCACACTGCGTTCAGGTGCCATTACACGCATAAACAACTTCACAGCTTCACCTTCTGCAGGCAAAGAAAGTCTTTGAGGCACACATGTTCTAATACCTTCTCCTGGCTTAACTTCTACTTTTCTTAAATCCATGGATAACTTTCCCTGCACTTCTAAAGCAGCAAACTTACCTGCAATTTCAGCTTCTTCGGAAACAAAATCTACTAAATCATGCACATGTACTACATTGCCGGCAGCGTAGACTCCGGGCAAGCTAGTTGTGCGTCGTTGATTAACAATGGGACCGCTGGTCAATGGGTGCATTTCTAAATGCATTCCCAAAGATAATTCATTTTCAGGAATTAACCCTACAGATAGTAATAAAGTATCACACTCGATTTCGAATTCTGTGCCGGCAATAGGTTGCATTTTATCATCAACTTTAGCTACTGTAATTCCAGTTAATCTATCTTTACCGTGAATTTTCGTAATAGTATGGGACAAGTGCAAAGGAATATTATAGTCTTGCAGGCATTGTACTATATTTCTAGTTAGTCCATTAGAAAAAGGACAAATTTCTAAAACTGCTTGAACTTTACATCCCTCTAAACTCATGCGTCTAGCCATAATAAGGCCAATATCACCACTGCCTAAAATAACAACCTTATGACCTGGTAAATATCCTACCATATTAACCATTCTTTGCGCGGCTCCCGCAGTGAAAACCCCTGCCGGTCTGTCTCCAGGAATGCGAATAGCACCACGTGTGCGTTCTCTGCAACCCATAGCCAGAATAATAGCTTTACCTTTAATATTCATAAGCCCCTGCTCCGGACTAACGGCGATGATGGTTTTTTCAGTTGTAATTTCCAATACCATAGTATCGACCATAGTAACAATTTCAGGTTTATCTGCAATTAATTCAATACAACGCTGAGCATAACCAGGGCCCGTAAGTTCCTCTTTGAAATGATGCAGCCCAAAGCCGTTATGAATACATTGTTGTAAAATACCACCTAATTCCAAATCACGTTCAATAATTAATATATTTTTCACACCATTTGTATACGCGCTATATGCTGCTGATAAACCCGCAGGTCCACCGCCAACAATCACTATATCATATTCTAATTCCTTCATCCTCAGGCATCCTCCCCAGCAGTTTCTTTTTCATAAAACATGGCAGAAGCAACACCCTCTTTTAGTACTTCTGTAATAGGAATATTTAATTCTCTAGCTAAAATTTGCGTAACCTTAGGACCACAAAATCCGCCTTGGCAACGTCCCATGCCGGCACGTGTCCTACGTTTTACTCCATCTAACGTTCTTGCACCACAAGTTTCGTGAATAGCATCCACGATTTCTCCTTCAGTAACTGTTTCGCAGCGACAAATAATACGACCATAAAGTTTATTTTCACTGCATAACTTACTTTGTTCCTCTTTTTTCAAATCAGTAAATACTTTTCTTTTAGGCACTATAGCCTTAAAGTTGCTTTTTAAAACCATATTATTTTCTATATCTCTTAATAATTCAACTACTTCTTCTGCAATAGCCGGTGCTGCAGACAATCCCGGAGACTGAATTCCGGCAGCATGAATAAGGCCTTTTACCGTGCCTTCTTTAATAATAAAATCACCTGTATCAGAAACAGCCCTAAGACCACTAAATTCGGTAATAGCTTTTCCTAAGGGTAATTTATCTATAAGTTTTTGTGAAGAGGAAATAATCTCGTTCATTCCCATACTCGTGGTAGATTTATCCATTTTGTCTTCCTGATCCTGTGCATTAGGACCAATAAAAGTATTACCATGAACAGTAGTACATATTAAAATGCCTTTGGAGGTTTTAGTAGGAGTAGGAAAAACAATTCCATTTACCAAAGATTCGCTCGCTGTTTTATCAAATAAAATATACTCACCTTTACGTGGATGAATAGTAAAACTATTATCGCCGGCAGTACGCGCAACTGTATCTGCAGTAAGCCCCGCAGCGTTTATTACATACTTAGCTTTTATATTGCCTAAAGAAGTCTCGACTCCTATAACCCTATCGCCTTCAGTCAAAATCTTCTTAACAGTACAGTTAGTAATAACTTCCGCACCATTTTGTACCGCACAACGGGCAAACGACAATGCCACACCAAAAGGCCAACAAACGCCGGCTGTGGGAGCCCACAAAGCGCCTTTTATTTCCTTTTTCAAATTTGGCTCTTTAGCTAAAGTTGCTTCGCGATCTAAGAGTTCTAAATTTTTAACGCCATTTTTTATGCCTCGAGCCAACAAATCACGCAATGTGTTCATTTCCTCATCATTTACCGCTACAACTAAAGAACCTAACCATTTTATATCTAGGCCTAATTGATCTTGTAATTCGTGATAAAGCCTATTGCCTCGTACATTAGTAAGGGCTTTGTTGCTGCCATATGGCGCATCAAACCCTGAATGAATAATAGCACTATTAGCTTTAGTAGTTCCTAGGGCCAAATCCGGCTCTTTTTCTACTAAAACACAGTTCAAAACATATTTAGACAATTCACGCAAGATAGCGGTGCCGGTAACACCACCGCCAATAACTACTACATCCATTTCCCTTATAAATTTCATACTATCATAGCCTCCAACATCAATCTCTCTGAAACCTAATTCTAGCATAATTGTTTAATAATTTCCAATAAAAAGAACGCATCCTTTAAAAGGATGCGTCTTTAATCTACATTAGTATGTTTTCTTGTCTTTTTTAACTACTTCAGGTTCCGGATCAGGTAAATGATTTGCATGTGCCTGCTTAGCATTCTTCTTTGGCTTCGGGGCCTTCTTAGGATTCTTATCTCCCATGATTATGCACTTCCTTTCCGTGTAAGTAAAATGAGAGCACACCACCTATTCAATTTAGTGAGTACTCTCAGTTTTTCTTTTTTATAGCAACGTTCACTATTGGTTGCTACGCCCATTATAACACAAAAATTATAATACGTCATATTATGCATAAAACCACCATCAGTTATTTGTAATTAACTGATGGTGGTCCTTTGATACTTTTTATTCTTCCGTTTCTTCCTCAATCATAGTATTAACTAAGGCTAAGGCTGCTACTTTATCACCTTTATCCAAATGCATCAAGATTACACCCTGAGCATTACGGCCAAATGTAGAAATATCGTCAGCTTGCAAACGAATAATAACGCCGGCATTAGAAATGAGCAGAATCTCTTGGTTTGGTACAATAACTCGTGATCCAATAATAGGGCCTGTCTTACTAGTAACCTTCAGATTAATAACCCCTTTACCTCCACGAGTTTGCTTACGATATTCGCTCATCAAGGTTCTTTTACCAAGGCCCTCTTCTGTTGCTGTCAAGACTTCTCCTGTTTCTCTGGCGCAATCCATAGAAACTACATAGTCTCCCTTCTTCAGGGTAATACCGCGAACTCCGTGGGCAGTCCTTCCCATGGGGCGAACATCTTCTTCACTGAAATGAATAGACAAACCGTTACGAGTAGCCATTATTATATCGTTCTTACCGTCAGTAAGTTTAACATCAATAAGTTCTTCTCCCTCATCAAGATTAATGGCAATTAAACCGGTACGTCTTGCAGAGTTGAATTCTGTTACTGCTGTTTTCTTTACCGTTCCCCTATTAGTAGCCATAAACATGAATTTATCTTGATCTTCTGCCATATCTTTTACGGCTATAACAGCTGTAATCTTTTCTCCGCTCTCAATAGGCAGTAAATTAATAACGGATGAACCTTTAGCAGTACGTGAAGACTCCGGAATTTCATAACCTTTTTGTCTGTAAACACGACCCTTATTGGTGAAGAACAAAATATTATGATGAGTTGTAGCCATAAATAAATGTTCAGAAAAATCACCATCTGTGACAGTCTTAATACTTTCAGCCTTCAGCTTACCGCTGCCGCCTTGAATTCCACGCCCGCCTCTATTTTGATTACGGAAATTAGTTAAAGCTTGGCGTTTAATATAGCCTTGATGACTAATTGTAATAACTACGTCTTCTTCAGCAATCAAATCTTCCATATCAATATCACTGGTGTCACGAGCTAAGACAGTACGTCGTTTATCACCAAAACGCTTTTTAACATCTAACATATCCTCTTTTATAATAGACAAAACCTTGCTCTCGTCTGCCAATACACCCTCCAAATAAGCGATAGTCTCCATAAGATCTCTGTATTCATCATCAATCTTCTGACGCTCTAATCCGGTTAAGCGTTGCAGTCTCATATCTAAAATAGCTTGTGCCTGACGTTCGCTTAAAGAAAACTTGTCCATCAAAGCAGCTTTAGCAATATCACCGTTTGCACTAGCACGAATAGTAGTAATAACAGCATCTAAATTGTCTAAAGCTATTTTTAAACCTTCTAAAATGTGTACTCTATCCCTAGCTTTGCCCAATTCATAACGTGTCCTACGTGTAATAACATTCTTTTGGTGTTCCAAATAGTATTCCAATATTTGCTTCAAGTTTAGAACGCGAGGACGGTTATTAACTAGCGCCAACATGATAATTCCAAAAGAATCTTGCATTTGTGTGTGTTTATATAATTGATTTAAAATAACATCAGGAACTACGTCACTACGCAACTCAATAACGATACGCATGCCGTTACGATCACTTTCATCACGTAAATCCGTGATACCTTCTATTACCTTGTCTTGTACCAAGTGTGCTATATTTTCAATTAATCGAGCTTTATTAACATGGTAAGGAATCTCACTCAC
>JAAYAE010000259.1 GCA_012719555.1 Acholeplasmataceae bacterium
CCCTAACCCAATTTTTTATTCGTTGTTTTTTTATTTTTTAAACCACCTACTTTTATCTTAAAAATAACTTCTCACCATTGAGAAGCAACTGCACATAAATAATGTGCCGCCAACCCGTATAAAAGTAGCAAACACAAGTTTAATTATAGGTTACTCGCTAATTCACGTCAATATAAAACTGAATTTCTAGATACTGGTTTGCACTTTCTAATACGCTTTAATATTCATTAAACATTCTTTGTATTTCATCTAACTTATTAGTTTTAGTTAGAGCTAGTGATAAAAGAATTCTAGCTTTCTGTGGACTTAAAGAATCACCTGTCAAGAAATTTTCCTTGCTATACTTAACCTGACCACCCTTAACCGTACCGTTACCACATCTGGAACTACGAACAATTACAACTCCTTTTTTTTGGGCTGCTATTAATCCCTCTTCTGCCTTTTCATGTATGCTGCCATTACCCATTCCAGCATATATTATGCCTCTTACCCCAGCTTCTACTGCTGCATCAACCAATATTCTGCTATCATTGGCATGACCGTAGATAATTTCTACATAGGGCAATTTATCCAAATCATTTACTACAAATTCGCTGGAAAGAGTATGTTTACGTAGACTGGCATTATAAAAAAAAGCTTCTCCATTATTTATATACCCCATATAACCCAGTTCTGGAGCTCTAAAAGTATTAACATGTGAAGTATTTGTCTTAGTTGCATCCCTTGCCCCATTTATTTCATCATTCATAGCAATTAAAACCCCTTTATTTTTTGCTAAGGGATTACCGGCCAATCTTACCGCATTTAATAGATTAATCGGTCCATCTGCACTAATTGCGGTAGCAGGACGCATAGCACCAACAAGAACGACAGGATTGGTACTTTTTATCACCAAATTTAAAAAATATGCTGTTTCCTCTAAGGTATCTGTTCCGTGAGTAATGACTATTCCCTCTGCTTCACCGTTATTAAATATGGCGTTTACTTTTTTAGCAATTTGCAGCCAAATACCATCAGTAATATTATTACTGCTTATTTGACATATTTGCTCCCCTGATACATCTGCATGATCCTTAACTTGCGGCACTGCGTCTAATAGGGTTTGTATTCCTATGGCTCCTGCTTTATATTCTGACATTTGTGTTTTTAATAATGCACTGCCTGCTATTGTGCCTCCTGTAGCTAAAATTTTAACTTTTGGTAGTTGTATTATTGTCCCTTCCGCTGTTTTCATTTCGTTCCTTCTCTCTTATACCTTATTTTCATAACATTATTCATATTATATTACCAATGAATAGCAAAAGAATCAGGAAGCACAATGCGCTCCCTGATTCTTTTACTATTCATTTTATTATTTATGGTTTTACTATTACTCTATTTTCCAAATCTACATATTCCAATTCTGCTGGCTCTCCCATTGGTGAACCAAAGGGCATTTGAGCAATTAATTTCCAGCTTTGTGGTACGCTAAATACTTGGGCAACTTCAGCATCTATAATTGGATTATAATGTTGCAATGATGCTCCCATTCCTTCTGTAGCAAGTGCTGTCCATACGGCGTATTGAAGCATTCCTGCACTTTGCATGGACCAAACAGGAAAGTTTTCTGCATAGGTAGGAACTGCTTCCTGCATTTTTTTTATTACGTCCGTATCTTCATAATACAAAATAGTACCATGCCCTGCAGCAAATGAATCTATCTTGGCCTCCGTAGCAGGGAAATTTTCTGCGGACACTTTTGTGCGCAATATTTCTTTTACTATAGACCATAATTTAGAATGATTTACTCCTAAAAGCAATATGGCTCTAGAAGATTGGGAATGAAAAGCAGAAGGTGCATATTTAACTGCATCCCTCACTATCTTTTCAATCTTACTATCGGATACAGTAGCACTGCTATCGATACTATAACGTGTACGTCTTGTTTTTATTGCTTCGTTAAATTCCATAATTTACCTTCTTTCTTAATTGCATAGCTCAATTATGTTAATTCAACCGGTTATTTCCATTTTTTCCTCATCACCTAGTTATGATAAATAATAGTGGCATCAGCGGGTACAAAACCCACCGCACCATCAGCACGAATAACTAAATTATATAAAACAGTCTCTTGTAAATTTCTAACTTGGTTAATAGGAACAAGTTTAGTTCCTTTGGGCAAGGTACCTAGACTTAAGCTGCCAGCATTGGCTTCAGCCAACAGTTCTACGTCGTCTCTAGTTGTTATGACAAAAATACCTGAATTATTATACTTGTCTAAAGTCGTTCTAGCAGATACTACGTTTAAAAAAGTGCTTCCTCCCAAAACTATACAACACAAGGAAAACATTGCAATAAATTTTTTTAACATTTAATCGCCTCCATTAGATTTATTATATCATCTTTAAACAACTTGGAAAATATAGAATTTAAGATAATTGGTTTCCGGTACACTATAAAGAATTGGGTGATCCTGCGACTGTTGCCTAGCCTCTACTTGTCGCAAAGAAACATCTGCGTCAAGAGCTGCTTCTTTAAGCATTTTGACAAATAGTCCTTCAGGCATGAAGTGCGAGCAAGAGCAGGTAGCTAAATATCCTCCTCTAGGCAATAGTTTCATTGCTTTCAGATTTATTTCTTTATACCCCCGTAACGCATTTTTAACCGTACTACCTGACTTAGTAAACGCCGGTGGATCTAAAATAATAAAATCATAGTCACGTACCTGTTTTTCCACCAATTCTGATAATAATTCAAATACATTTGCTTCTAATGTAGATACTTTATCTTCCAATCCGTTAAGCATGATATTATGCTTGGTATTTGCTATAGCCTCTTTTGATACATCTACGGCAGTAACTGAAACCGCTCCCCCCGCAGCAGCATTTAAGGCAAAGGCCCCTGTATGGGTGAAGCAGTCCAAAACACGACGTCCCTTACTTATTTTACGAATCGCTAGACGATTGTATTTTTGGTCTAAGAAATAACCGGTCTTTTGTCCATTTACTACATCTACACGATACTTAAGGTCATTTTCCAAAATTATAGTTTCCAATGGACAATCAGTCAAATTTTTACCTTGTAATTTGAAGGCTCCCTGGCCCTCTTTCATACCCTCAAGCACGCGAATTTTAACATCATTGCGCTCATATATACCGCGAATATTTTCGCCCATTTCTTCTAATATTTTTACCAAAAGATTGAAAATCATATCTTTTCGTATTTCTATTCCCAAGGAAAGTACTTGTGCTACCAACACATCGTTAAAACGATCCACCGTTAACCCCGGTAAAAAATCCGCTTCGCCAAAAATCAAGCGGCAACATTTAAAATCTGCCCCAGGCATTACGGTATGTCTATATTCGACGGCATAACGCAAACGGCGTTCAAAAAACTTTTCGTCAAAGTTATCATTAGCATTACGCGAAATAATCCTTACTCTTATTTTAGAATGATTATTAATAAAACCCGTACCAATATAACGAGCTTTATCATTCATGACATCCACTAAATCACCGTCAATGTAATTGCCCTCTATTCGAATAATCTCATCCGCGAAAACCCAAGGATGACCCAATCTAGCAC
>JAAYAE010000260.1 GCA_012719555.1 Acholeplasmataceae bacterium
AATCAGAGTATATGGATAAAATGATAATGATTATCAAATTAAAAACAAGGAAGCTGAAGAAATGGAAAAGGCATTTTATCGAACTAAACAGGCAGAAAAAATATTGGCTTATGTACAAAAGATGTCTGGCGAGCATATTACTGCCAAAGATATAGAAAAACATTTTGCCGGCTTAGATGATAATATTGGATTAGCCAAAATTTATAGGCATTTGGAGCAAATGGCAGATAAAGGGGTAGTAAAAAAATATACAGTAGACAGAAATACTGCTGCTTGTTTTCAATTTTTGCCACCGGATAGAAACTGCTCCGAGCATTTTCATTTAAAATGTGAAAAATGTGGCAAACTTATACACTTTGAATGTGACGAATTTGCTAGTATACAGGAACATTTAGCAAAAAAACATGGGTTTGCGGTAAATTCTTTAAAAACTGTTTTATATGGATTGTGTGATGAATGCAATAAGAAAAATGGGGGAAGATAAAATGAAACGTTTGTTTTTAGTGTTAGCCTTGGTTATGTCAGTCGGCTTGGCCGGTTGTGGCAATAAAGTTGCAATAGATAAGAATAAATTGCAAGTCGTGACAACAGTTTTTGCCACTTATGATTTTGCTAGGCAAGTTGGTGGAGATAAGGTGCAGGCTACAATGTTGGTTCCTCCAGGAGCGGAAATGCATGCTTATGAGCCGACACCACAGGATATTAAAAAGATTAAAGACAGCCAAGTATTTGTATATGTAGGTGGTGAATCTGATGAATGGGTAAAGAAAATTTTATCGTCGGTTGATAGCAAAAACTTAAAAGTTATTAGATTATTAGATACAGTAAAACCGGTGGAAGAAGTTATAAAACCAGGAATGACAGAGGAGAAGAAAGACACAGCAGAACTAGGAGAAAAAGAGTATGATGAACATGTGTGGACAAGCCCGGAAAATGCTATGAAAATAAGTGCAAAATTAGCAGAGGTTTTTTCTACCGTTGATAGTGCCAACAAATCCATATATGAGAAAAATTATTTAGCTTATGCAGCTAAGCTCACTGCTCTTGATAAGAAATTCAAAGATATCGTTGCTCATGGTAACCGTAAGGTGGTAGTTTTTGGTGACCGGTTTCCTCTGCGTTATTTTGTAGATGCTTACGGTTTTGATTATTTCGCTGCTTTTCCTGGATGTGCTCGCGATACTGAACCAAGTGCGTCTACTGTAGCTTTCCTTATTGATAAAGTGAATGCCGAAAAAATACCGGTAGTTTTTCATATTGAATTATCTAATGAAAAGATTGCCAAGGCTATTGCGTCTGCTACCGGAGCAAAGGTTTTACAGTTTAATACGTGCCATAATGTGCCAAAAGACCAGTTCGAAAAGGGCGTTACTTATATGAGCTTGATGGAAGAAAACGCTAAAGCCTTAAAGGAGGCTCTACAATAGTATGAGTTTAATTAGTTGCAATGACGTTACTTTCGCTTATGAAGGCAAAAATGTAATCACAGGTTTAAATTTCAACGTGGAAAAAGGAGACTACCTTTGTATCGTAGGAGAGAACGGTTCCGGTAAAAGCACGCTAATTAAGGGAATATTGCAGCTAAAAGCAGCCACTAACGGGTCTTTGACATTAGGAGATGGGTTGCAATTAAATGAAATTGGCTATTTGCCACAACAGACTAATGTGCAAAAAGATTTTCCTGCAAGTGTGTGGGAAGTCGTACTGTCTGGCTGTTTGAACGCATTGGGATATAAACCGTTTTTTGGCAGTAAGGAAATAAATCGTGCGAAGGAGCAGATGAAAACATTGCATATTAGTAATTTGCGTGATTGTTGCTACCGCGATCTTTCCGGTGGGCAGCAGCAAAGAGTGCTTTTGGCCAGAGCTTTATGCGCAAGCCATAAACTTTTAGTATTGGACGAGCCGGTAACTGGGTTAGACCCGGTAGTAACAATGGAGTTTTATCATTTGCTCAAGGAAATAAACCGTGCCCAAAGGGTAAGTATTATTATGGTAACACACGATATCAAAGAAGCAGTTAGTCAGGCTGACCATATTTTACATTTACATAATAAGCAATTATATTTTGGGTCGATTCAAGGCTATATGGATACGGCTTTAGGCAAATTTTTCTCCGGAGGTGGACAGGATGGCTGCAATCTTCGTTGAAATGTTTTCTTATGATTTTATTTTACGAGCGTTAATAGTAGGCGTCCTAGTTTCCTTATGCTCTGCGTTATTGGGAGTAAGTTTAGTTTTAAAACGTTATTCTATGATTGGTGACGGGCTATCACATGTAGGTTTTAGTGCGTTGGCTTTTGCCATGGTGCTTAATATTGCACCATTATATGTTGCGATTCCGGTAGTAGTAACAGCGGCATTTTTGCTTTTGCGTCTTAGTGAAAACAGTAAGATTCGTGGGGATGCGGCTATTGCTATGATATCTAGTGGTGCATTGGCACTAGGGGTATTTGCGATTTCAGTTACTAAAGGTATGAATGTAGATATGAGCAGCTATATGTTCGGTAGTATTTTGGCCATGGATAATAGTGATGTAGTTCTTAGTATTTGTTTATCAATTATAGTGCTGTGTCTGTTTGTAGTTTTTTACAATAGAATTTTTGCAGTAACTTTTGATGAGAATTTTGCTAGAGCAACCGGGATTAATGCCGAGGTATATAATGCACTCATAGCATTTTTGTCAGCAGTAACGATTGTTTTGGGTATGCGGATGATGGGGGCACTTTTAATTTCAAGTTTAATTGTTTTCCCACCACTATCTTCTATGCAGGTATTTAAAACTTTTCGGCAGGTAATTTTAAGCTCTGCTCTTCTTTCTGTTGCATGCTTTTTTGTGGGGCTGTGTGTATCATATTTGTGGTCCACTCCTACAGGGTCAAGTGTCGTTATGGCCAATATTGTGGCTTTCTCGATTTTTTATGTGTTGGGAAAAACACGGGGGAGAAGAAAGCAATAACAATTATGTCACAATTATATGTTAAAATAGAAACTGTACAATAAAAAACGGTAAAAATTGGCGAAGGGAGAAGGCCATATGATTATAGGTATTGGTTGCGATATAATTGAAGTCAGCAGGATAGAAAAAGCACTTGGTAAGCAGAAATTTACAGAAAAAGTTTTTACTGAGCGGGAAATAAAGTATTGCTTTGCACGTGGAGTGCATCAAAGTCAGAGTTATGCTGCTCGTTATGCTGCTAAAGAAGCTGTAGCTAAGGCACTTGGCTCCGGATTTCGTGGTGGCAGTTTACAAGAAATAGAAGTCATAAATAACAGCATGGGCAAACCCGAGATAAAATTAAGTGGTAAATTTCAAACTTTGGCTAAAGAAAAAGGGTGCACAAATATTCACTTGTCACTAAGTCATGTTAAGGAAATGGCCATGGCGCAAGTTGTATTGGAGGGTAAGCTATGAAGTTACTATTGAAGGAAGCAATTCGTAAAGTAGACGCTAAAGCCATAAAAGCAGTGGGGTTAACGGAACTTGTACTCATGGAAAACGCTGGACGAGCGGTTGCTGATGCTGCTGATGTTGCCTTAGAAGGCGCTGGAGAAAAGCAGATAGTAATTTTTGTGGGCAAGGGCAATAATGGTGGTGATGGCCTTGTAGCGGCTAGATTACTGGAAAATTTGGGTGCCTTTGTTTATGTTATTATGTTAAATAATGCAAAAGAGTTTGTTGGGAGTGCGGCCCAAGAGCTAAAAATATTAAAAAGTTGTAATGCAGAAGTTTTTGCCTGGACGTCTTCTGAAAAAAATAAGAGCAAGATTTTTTCCTTATGTGCAGGAGCAGATCTTTTTATAGATGCAATGCTAGGTATTGGATTTAAAGGGGAGCTAACAGGCAATTATCTAAAGGCTGTCGAGCTTATGGAACAGTTACCCGTCCCGGTTATTGCAATAGATATTCCCAGTGGCGTAGAAGCGAATACCGGGCATGTTTCATCAAGGGCGGTACATGCTCAGATAACAGTCACTATGTTAGCACCAAAACCCGGGCTATATTTATATCCCGGTGCAGCTTACAGTGGTAATGTTATTGTGGCAAATATTGGCTTGCCTGCAAGCCTTTTGAAAGGGACTAATAGCAAACAATATTTATTGGACGAGGAAATGATTATTGGGTTGTTGCCGGTGCGTGCGGCCAATTCCCATAAAGGAATGAATGGGCGTATTAGTGTACTAGCAGGCTCTTCAGGTTTTACCGGGGCGGCTGCTTTATGCAGCGAAGCAGTAGTGCGAGGCGGCGGAGGTTTAGTAAATTTACTGACACCACAAAGCCAGCAAGGCATTTTAGCTACAAAGCTAACGGAAGTTATGGTAAAAGGTATCAATTCGGAAGAAGACGGTGCCTTGAACGAGGGGGCACTTTCGCAAGTGCAAGCAGAACTTACCAAAGCGGATGTTTTAGCTATAGGTCCTGGGCTTGGACAAAACAAAAAAACACAGGATTTTGTTCGTGCTCTTATAAAAAAATTACTAATACCGACAGTTTTAGATGCAGACGCCTTAAATGCCCTAGCAGGATATACAGGGATTTTAAATAACGTACCTGCTAAAATAGTTACTCCCCATCCGGGTGAAATGGCTAGGTTAACAGGACTTAAACAAGAAGAAATATTAGCTAATCCTATTAAAGTAGCGGTGGACTATGCAAAAAAATGGCAGGCAGTAGTAGTGCTTAAATGTACTCCAACAGTGGTTGCCTTACCAAATGGTAAAGTTTTTATCAATAGTACCGGCAATGCTGGAATGGCTACAGGCGGTTCAGGCGACGTGCTAACGGGAACTATTGCAGCATTGTTAGGACAGGGACTTTCTGTAGGTGATGCAGCTATTTGTGGTGTTTATATTCATGGGTTAGCAGGGGATATAGCCGCGGAAAATGGTATCGTAGGAATGAAGGCAAGCGATATAACAACTTATTTACCACGAGCACTGCAAAGTCTTTTGCTTTATTAAAACTATGGGTAATGGTTTACAAGGGGTTTTGTAGGTGTTAAAATGTCAAGGGAAAAGAGGTGGGTTGACTTTGTTAAAGCGTATAATGATTTTATGTTTAGTAATAATGTCTATTATGGGAGTTGGTTGCGTAAATGCGGCAACACCTCAAATAACGGCTATTAATTGGAGCGTTAATAGAGAAAACAACCTGCGCGTAGTTTTAGATTGTACTCAGTTGACTAATGCTAAAGCTGAATTAACAGATACGTCATTAACTATTATAGTAAATGGCAAATTAAGACCAACTATTGGCAGAAGATATTCTTTTGCCGGTTCAACTGTTAAGAGCATGAATGTATCAGCTCAAGGTGACAAAACTATCTTAATTCTACCACTGAAAAGACCGCTAAAAAGTAGCGAGTACAAGTTATTCCTGTTAAGGAATAATCCTGGGGCTAAGCGTCCTGATCGGGTAGTACTTGATATAGTCAATGGTGATAGAACTGTAGGCGAGCAGAAAAGTGGTGGAATAGCTAATTGTATTATACCCACATATTCTGTTGCAGGCGGTATCCGTGGTAAACACATTACGCTGGATCCAGGACATGGTGGTAGTGATCCAGGTGCTCACGGTTCGGTGACCGGTGTGGAGGAGAAAAGTATTACATTGCCTGTTGCCAAAAAGCTAAAGGATATTTTGGAAAGCAAAGGTGTTATTGTGGCAATGACTCGTACTACAGATGTAGATGTTTGGGGGTCAGATGCAACTGATGTTCAGGAATTGCAGGCGAGGGTAGATGTGGCTGAAAAAAACAAAGCAGACTTGTTTATAAGTGTGCATTGTAACGCAAATACTAATAAAAACATTGGTGGATTTTCTACATACTATAATCCAAAAACCCCATACGATGAAAAAATCGCAGAGTTTATACAAAACAGATTGTTAAAGACGGCTAATCTGCGAGATTTAGGAACTCGCTCTGCTAATTTATATGTTAATAAACATAGCAGTATGCCCAGTACCTTGGTAGAATTGCTTTTCCTTAGTAATGCCCGTGAGGAAAAACTTTTGCGTAGCAATTGGTTCCAAAATAAAATGGCACAAGCGATTGCAGACGGTATTGAGGATTTTTATAAACAGAATGGGGGTGTCAGCTAATGCAAATTAGAAAAAGGTTGATTCCTACCTTGATAGCAATGTTGTTTTGCTTGCTTTTGGTGTCCGGCTGTGATCAGAAGAGTGCTCCGAATACAACAAATCCTACAGCTCCTTCAACGAATCAGACTGATAATGTTAAATCAGTGGTAGACAAAAAAGTTGTTTTGTACAGAGTGCCAGCAGATGGAACGCAGTATCTTCTGCCGGAAACGAAAACTATTAAGGTTACTGATAACAATTCTGTGCTGGCTACCTTAAAGGCTTTAGTGGAGACTGCGCCTCAAGATGATACCATGGAGAATGTATTCCCCAAAGGCACTAAAGTGCTGGGGGTAACCGTTGAGAACGGTTTGGCCACAGTTAATTTTAATAAGGAGTTTACTACAAGGACAGACGGGGAATATACTACGGTAATGATGGTTAACGCAGTTGTAAATACGCTAACCCAATATCCCAATATCAAAAAAGTTCAATTTTTGTCTGAAGGAAAGAAAATAATTGTCCTTGGGCAGATGGACTTGGAAGAACCCTTGTCTAGAAATGAAACTTTTATCAAAAAAAACAAGCAAATTTAAGTATAAGATTGTAAGCAAAGAAAATAGTGAAAAAGGGAATGATTTCGGTGGGCTTGCGAAATCATTCCCTTTTTGCGTTAACAAGTAATTATTGAGAGTTTTTAGCAGATATTATTA
>JAAYAE010000261.1 GCA_012719555.1 Acholeplasmataceae bacterium
CAACAAAAATTATATTTGGCAAAGGGGAAATTAAAAGATTGCCCCAAGAGATTCCTTCTCAAAGCAAAGTTTTGTTAATTTATGGCGGCGGCAGCGTTAAAAAATCAGGATTATTAGACACAATTAAAGATATATTAAAAGAATACAAACTGGGTGAATTTGGTGGTATTGAGCCCAACCCAACATACGAAACCTTAATACAGGCAGTTGAATTAATTCGCAAAGAAAAATATGATTTTTTACTAGCAATTGGTGGCGGTTCCGTTATTGACGGCACCAAATTTATCGCAGCAGCTGTGCCCTTTACCCAAGACGATCCCTGGAAATTAGTTGCTGACCAACTCCCAATTATAAGTGCCTTACCTTTTGGTACCGTTTTGACTTTACCTGCTACAGGATCAGAAATGAATAATGGTGCTGTGGTAACCAAAAGAGCTATAAATGCCAAATTACCATTTAGAAATCCTGCCGTATTCCCTAAATTTTCTATACTTGATCCGCTTTATACATATACCTTGCCTAAAAAGCAAATTGCCAACGGAGTTGTCGATGCCTTTGTCCACGTAATGGAGCAATATATGACCTATCCCGTTGCAGGAAAAGTGCAAGATCGTTTTGCAGAGGGCTTACTCTTAACCTTAATTGAAGAAGGTCCTAAAGCCTAAAAAAACCCCGAAGACTATGACGTGCGTGCCAATATTATGTGGACAGCAACATTGGCCTTAAATGGACTAATTGGCAGCGGCGTCCCTCAAGATTGGTCAACACATATGATAGGGCACGAAATTACTGCTTTGTATGGTTTGGATCACGCACAAACATTAGCAATCGTGTTGCCTTCTATGCTTAAAATTATGCAAAAAGATAAAACCGAAAAACTTCTTCAATACAGCGATAGAATTTGGAATATCCCCAAAAACCTGTCAGATGGCGAAAGAATTAGCCTAGCTATTGAGAAAACACAAGACTTTTTCGAAGCCATGGGAATTAAAACCCGTTTTTCTGATTATGGATTAGGACAAGAAGTTATAGAAAAAATTATAGCAGGACTAAAAGCACACAAAATGATTAAACTGGGAGAACGCGGAAAAGTTACACCGGAAATTGCCGGTAAAGTATTAGAATTGAGTTTATAAAAGGAGCCCTTATTATGGAAAATCACGTAAAAGAAAACAATAACCCCTTAAACATTTTATTTAGTCCTGTAACAGTAGGTAATTTGAAGTTAGCAAATCGAATTGTTATGGCTCCTATGACCAGAGGCTTTTCACCAAATGGCGTCCCTGGAGAAAATGTGGCCGAGTATTATAAAAGACGTGCTGAAAATCAAGTTGGCCTTATTATTACTGAGGGAACTTTAATCAATCATCCTGCTGCTGCCGAAGGATTGAACCGGCCAAATTTTTATGGTGCTGCAGCACTAAATGGCTGGTCTCAGGTTGTCAAAGCTGTCCATAAGGTAGGTGGAAAAATAGTTCCACAGTTATGGCATGTAGGCAC
>JAAYAE010000262.1 GCA_012719555.1 Acholeplasmataceae bacterium
ACTTAAAACACCTCCAAAATTATATATATTTTATACCAAATACATATTACTATTTTTTCAGTCATAAAAAAGACTGTTACAAAAGATAGCTTTAATCATTTTGCAACAGCCATAGATAGTTATTTCAAGAATATATTGCCACCAGGCCCCAACGGTAAATTCAAGGTCGTCCAAACAACCAATTGTATTATCCAACAAACTGCAAATGTGAAAGAGAATGGTATCATATTAGCAATGATTGTTCCCATACCTATTCCCTTTTCGTAACGTCTGGCAAATCCAAGAATCAATGGGAAATAATAGAATAATGGTGATAATGGATTAGTAATTGAATCGCCAATTCTATACGCTACTTGAGAAACTGCTGGGTCATAGTTTAATAACATCATCATAGGCACAAATACAGGCGCCAATATTGCCCACTTAGCTGATGCCGACCCTATGAACATATTTATTATACAAGAAACTATAATAAGACCAACTAAAAGAGGTGTTCCAGTAAAGTTCATAGCCTTCAAAAATTCAGCTCCCTTAACCGCAAGAAATAAACCTAGATTGCTCCAAGCAAAATAACTGGTAAACTGAGCACAAAAGAAGCATAATAAAATATATGGAGCCATATCTCTAAAAGCCTCTGTTACGCTGGCAAATAACTCTTTATCATTCTTATATTCTCCTGAAACAAAGCCGTAAACCGCTCCAGGGATGAAAAGTAATATGGAAACTAATAGTACTATCCCGCCCATTAATGGTGAGGTTGCCGCTAAAAGAGAATGTGTTTTAGGATCTCCCAACAATGGATCATCACCTAGGCAGAAAAAAATAACTGCTAAGATAGCAATTAACAGGGAAAGCACGGCTGCTTTCAATCCTTTTTTTTGCTGTGCAGTTAAATTAACAGAATCACTATCAAATGCATATTTAGAAATATCTTCACCTGCAAAACGAGGTGCCATAAATTTTTCTGTCAAAAATGTTCCGGCGAAAGATAGTATTATACAAGAAGCGAATAAGAAATAATAGTTAATAGCGGGAGAAGTTGCATATGTAGGGTCAATTATTCTAGCAGCTGCTTCTGTATAACCATAGGCCAATGCATCAGAAAGTCCTAATGCTATATTGGCACAAAAACCAGCAGCCACACCTGCATAAGCTACAAACATACCCAGTAATGGATGTCGTCCCATGCTTAAAAAAACAATAGCAGATAGCGGTGGCATAATTACAAAGGCCGAATCACCGGCAATATTTCCGTTTATGCCAACAAAAAGAATGGCAAACGTTACGACCGCTGGTGGAGCACTGGCAAGTACTTTGTGCATAAGAACAGCTAAAAAGCCGCTTTTTTCTGCAGCACCAGAGCCAATTACTGCCACTAAAACCATACCTAAAGGAGCAAATCCCGAAAAATTTGTTACTGCTTTGTTAAGCATCATACGAATACCATCTTGTGACAACAAATTTACAACAGTAATTGTCTTACCAGTTCCTGGATGTACTGCACTTATACCTGCTGCGCTGCACATGGCTGAAATAATAACTACTAAAGCAGACAATATTATAAATAAAGTTACAGGGTCAGGTAATTTATTACCTGCTTTCTCTATTTTACTTAAAACCTTGTCCAAAAAACTGCTGTCTTTCATCGCGACATTGTTTCCGTTTTGATTCATCCGTTTTCATCTTCTCTCTAAT
>JAAYAE010000263.1 GCA_012719555.1 Acholeplasmataceae bacterium
GCCTATTTCCCTCATTAAATCTTCCATTGCTTTAATTTTTTCTCGATAATTTTTCTCATCATAGTCTACATACCCGACAGTCATATGCTTGCCTACACGGAAAGCTTTTTTATCAAATTTTGGCATAATACTTTTACAGTACTCATATAAACTTCGCCTTGCATCCTGGGCCTGTTCAGAATTACCAACCATCTTTATAACAATCTTATTATCTTCAATTTGAAGATATAATTCTTCTATATATTTAAACAAATTACATTTATCTAAACACTCGCTTTTAAAGATAAACCACCATAGACACCAAAACCCTCCACTGGGATTAGATACATAACACCAGTTATAATGACCATTTATAACATTGTCTTCTTTGGTTTGTATAATATTATCTTTAACCAGATGCGTAAAAAAGCCCTTATAAACATGATCATATTCATCACGCCAAGTTAAAATCTCTTCACTTTTATAGGCATTAACATCTTTTTCTATTTCCAGCAAGTACTCATAGTAATCCCGTAAAATATTGTTTTGGGCGTCATCGACATATTCCTTGAAAATCTCTAATAAATCACCTCTGCTAATACAGATATCAGCATTTTCTTCAAATGGCTGCTCTACTATTTTAAAATACACACTTTTAATATTTTCTCTTCCCTCAGCAATGAGTGTATTTTTATACCTGTTAATTTGATCATCGTGTGTATTACTAAAGGTTTTATCTTCAATTATTACTGAGTATTTATTATTTACCTCTAGCAGAACATCTATTTTATTATATTGTCTGGAAATTTTATTTACTCTATGTTGAGATTCTTCAGGCACCATTTTCCGCAATAATTTTCGCGCGCATTCAGTTAAATATCTATTCTCATTCAAATGGTCTTCATGTGCAAAATTTAAAAGCCAACAAATAAATGCATCTTGTGACAATTCACTAGTAGCAAAAGCAAAAAGATTGTTTTTTTCCATTAAATCAACGCCCCTATCCCCAATATACTTTGTTCCAATTAGAACATCTGTTCAACCTAATATACAGGTGTATAATTCGTTATCCAAATAATTTATCCTGCTAATAAATTTTATTCCATTACCCTTACCTTAAATAACAGCCATTTTGAAAATAAAAAAGCTATGGTTACATCGCCACAAAGGCAGAGGAACCATAGTTTTTTCTATTAATTTTAATTTTAAAATTCCGGTTTTGGTTGGTGGAGATGAGGGGAGTCGAACCCCTGTCCGAAAGCAATGAAACACAACTTTCTACGAGCGTAGTCGTTGATTTGGATTTCGCTTCTTTGTCGCCTAACGACAAGGCTACTTAGTTGCTATCTCGATGAGTTTCCCCAAAAGGCCTCCGAGAATTGGCCTATGAGTATCCCGCTAGTGTCGCTCATTCCCCACCCGCAGGAGTAGCGAGGAGGAGCGCTAGCATTAAGCTGCTAGAGCGTAAGAATCGTCTGCGTTTATAGCAGTTTTCCACCGTTTATCGGGGTTGATGGAATCCCGGCCCGCTTATTGTGCCACACCTACCCCCGTCGAAACCAGTACATCCCCGTTTGTAGAGTAGCTAAGCTACTGTAAGAATTCTAACATAAATAGGAAAATTTATCAATCATTCTTGGATTCTAACTTTAGTACCGGGTTTGACAAATTGTTTAACTACGAGTAGATCTTTATTATTTAATCGTACGCAGCCTTCAGAAACCCTGTGACCAATAGATGCCGGATCATGAGTGCCATGAATACCAATGCCATCCCAGCCGGTAATTAAAGAGATAAAATAAGGTCCGTAAGCTCCTTCTATTTCTCCTTTGCCATCTCCAAAATCATGTTTCCAGTAAGAGGCATCATCAATTTCTTCTACGGTAAAATCACCGGTAGGGGTAGTCATATCACCTGCTTTATGTTTTTGCCCTGGGTTTAGGCCAAGGGCAACGCCAAAGTGATTAATTTCCTTGCCGCCATCCATTACATAAAGAGTGAATCTCCCTTTATCAATAAGAACAGAATAATCGTGTCCCTGTTCAGGAGTAGTTATAGGTTTGTTAACTACAGGTGCTTTTGGCTTAGGAACCGCTTTAACCGGAGCTTCCACAACGTCCTTGGCAGTAATCCCTTTTTTAGGTTCATCTGCCTTAGAATTTTTTCCTTGCCCTGACATAATACTGCATCCAACAAGGCTAATAAGAACTGCTACAATAAGAATTATAATAGAAATCATATTGCGTTTTACAAAACTGGGTTTTCTTCGTCTCATTATCCTTATTTATTCCTTTCCCGTAATGCACGTTCAACTTCACGTCTGGCATCTTTAGTAGCCATATCGCGCCTTTTATCATACAATTTTTTACCCGTTGCTAAAGCCAGTTCAACCTTAACCAAGCCGTGAGTAAAATACATTTTCAACGGAACCAAGGTATAGCCTTTTTCCTTAACTTTGCCAATGAGCTTCCTAATCTCACTGGCATGCATGAGCAAGCGTCTATCACGCAAAGGTTCATGATTAAACTGATTGCCATGATCATACGGACTTATATGTAAGTTATATAGATAGACTTCTGCGGTTTTTGTTATAGCCGCATACGCATCTTTAAGATTTGCCTTACCGGCACGTAAAGATTTTACCTCGGTCCCCTTAAGTGCAATTCCTGTTTCATAAGTCTCGAAGATTGTATAGTCATGGCGCGCTTTTCTATTTTCTGCAACAATTTTTATAGCTTGCTGTTTCAAGTATATTACCGCCCTTTTTTGCTCTTTCCTTTTCTGCTGTCTCTTCTGTTTTCTTTTTTGTGCTTTCCTTTGCCTACAGCTTTGCCAGGTTTCTTTTCTGTACTAAAATATGCTCCACCCTTACGTTTACTTTCTACATTTTCACGGCGGTAATCAATTTGTGCTTTTAAATGAGTCCTAGCTGCCACAGTTGCCCCAGCCAAAATAAAATCTACGGCTCTGTCTGCAATGCTAACTTGCAAGACTTCAATTTTAACTTTATCACCCAAACGATATACCTTTTTCAAATGCTCGCCAATTAGATAATATTGTTCTTCTACAAACTCATAGTAATCATCTGTAAGACTTGAGATGTGTACTAATCCTTCCACGCCATTTTCTAATTCAACAAACATGCCAAAAGCTGTAACGCCTGAAATAGTCCCTTCGAACTCTTCACCAATTAAGCCCACCATATATTCAGCCTTCTTCAAGTCGACTGTAGCACGCTCTGCTTCCGCAGCTGCACGTTCCCGAATAGAAGAATGTTGGGCAATCTCATCTAGTTTTGGCACTAGTGTTTCTAATTGTTTTTCCTTAAGTACAGGATTTTGCATCCACGCCCGTAATAAACGGTGAACAATAAGATCCGGATAACGACGTATAGGCGACGTAAAGTGCGTGTAATACTCGGCTGCTAAGCCAAAGTGACCAATATTATCAGTCTGGTATACTGCCTGCTTTAAGCTACGCAATGCTACGGTATTGACTAATTTTTCTTCCGGACGCCCTGCCATTTGCAGCAAAGCCTGTTGGACTGCCAGTGGTTTAATGTCTTCATCCGCACTAATTGGTAAATTAATAGCAAAATTGTGAAGCAATTTTGCCAAATCAGTCATTTTGCATTCGTTAGGTATATCGTGTACACGATAGACAAACGGCCATTTTTGTTTAGTCATATGTTCAGCAACAGTTTCATTTGCTGCCAACATAAATTCTTCGATAATAGATTCTGCAATGCTTCTTACCCTTTGTACTATCTCTACCGGTTTCTTTTGATCATCCAATATTACTTTTTGTTCCGGCAAATCAAAATCAATAGCTCCCCTAGCAACACGTTTAGCTCGCAATACTTTGCAGAGCTTTTCCATGTCTTTGAGCATAGGTACAATATCCGCATATTTTTCTTTCATTTCCGTATTATCATCAGCGACAATTTCACGCACAATAGTATAAGTTAACCTATGTAATACCCTAATAACAGCCGGAAAAATTTCATAGGATTTCACTATACCGGTCTTACCATCGACAAGCATTTCACAAGACATAGTCAAGCGATCTTCACCGGCGTTTAAGCTGCAAATGCCATTAGATAATTTTTCCGGTAACATAGGAAGCACTCTGTCAACCAAATAAACACTTGTTCCTCGTTCATGCGCCTCTTTATCAATTATTGAGTCTTCGTGAACATAGTTGCTCACGTCAGCAATATAAACACCAAGTAAAAAATCATTTCCCTGCCTTTCTACATAGACAGCGTCATCCAAATCTTTAGCATCTTCACCGTCTACAGTAACAATAGGAAATTTGCGTTTATCTCTACGACCCTTGAGATCAACCGCTTTAATTTCTTTTGGCACTTTATTAGCTGCTTCCAGCACTGCTTTAGGAAACTCTAATGGCAGGTCGTTTTGCTTGATAATAGAAATTATTTCCAGCCCAACATCACCAACAGTACCAAGTATTTCTACTATTTTGCCTTCAGCACTGCGACGACCTTCCGGCCAAGTAACAATTTCTGCAACAACCTTCTGGTTTACTTTAACTCCATTAAAGTTTTTAGACGCAATATAAATATCCTGACCAATTCTTTTATCATCAGGCACAACAAAGCCAAAATCTCCGCTAGGCACAAAAGTTCCTACTATGCGGGCATTAGCATGTATAATTATCCTGATAATTTCACCCTCAGGCTTTAATCCGCCTCGACCCATTGCCACTCTGGCCATAACTCGGTCATTGTTCATTGCTCCATTTAAAGAATTAGGCGGCACAAAAACATCCGGTTTTTCGCCTTTGTTATCAGGAATGACAAAGCCAAACCCCTTGGAGGTTAATTGGAAACGTCCAACAACCAAACCCATTTTTTCCGGCAAGCCATAGGTATTAAAATGAGTTTTCACTATATTACCATTAGTTTCCAGTTCTTGTAGACCTTGCCAAAATTCCTTGAGCATTTCGCCCGGAATTGGAATGTTTACGATTAGCGCCTCTGCGTCCAACGGAGCATAGGTCTGTTTTTGCATAAATTCCATTATGCTTGTTTTTACATCATTTAAATTCATTATTCACCTTCATACATCATCTTAGCATCAGCCTCAGCGGCGATACTACCATCTTTTTTAATAATTTGTCCGGCCATTTCAATTAAACGACCCTTGCGTTTTTTTACTGTCGCTACTACTTGGACTTTTTCACCAATAAGCACCGGCTGGCGGAAACGCACTTCCATCTTAGCAGTATAAGCTACTTTCTTTTCATACAAATGGATATAATTACCCATAGTTTCATCTAGCAACGTGCTAATTAAACCACCATGCATCCGTCCGTCGTAACTTTGATGTTCCCTTTTAGGAGTAAAAGTTGTAGTACAGCTGTTTTCATCGACTGCAAACTGCAATTTTAAGCCAATAGGATTTTCTTTACCACAGGCAAAACACCATGTATATTCTTCCTTAGGAACCATATCATTACTCCTTTAAAAATGCTTTTATAGTTTCATAAACCTTGTCCCTCTCCTCATAAAGGGTAAGGACATGTTTAGAATGTTCAAACCAAACCAGTTTTTTAATTTTTGAAGAAATATTTTCATAAATAAATTTAGCGCTAATTGGGCGTACAGTATGTTCTATTTCGGACTGCATAATAAGGCAAGGAACCCTTACAGACGAAATTACGCTGTCTATACAGTATTTCATAAGCTCCAATACTTGCTCTACGCCTGCTACCGGTAGGCAATCGTAGGAAACATTAAAACGCTCTTCAGCGTCTATAATGCGAGCACGTTTTTTGGTAGAGTTCATAAAATATTTCAAAATCCACATAAAAGGTATCCGCCAATCGAAAAGATAGATTGGTGTGGACATGAGTATTATGCGTTTTACAGGTAATCTGCTGCCTGCCAACAACGTCAGCAAAGCTCCCATAGACATTCCCATAACCGATATTTCTGTGCAGCTCTCACTGAGTTTATGAAAAGCAGCTTCTACTGCTGCATACCAGTCTTCCCAGGTAACGCCTATAATATCTTCCGGTTTTGTTCCATGACCCGGCAAGAGAATTCCCATAGTTGTATAACCATCTTTATTTAACTTTTCTCCTAATTCCCGCATCTCTGCCGGTGTGCCGGTATAACCGTGAACTAATAGTACACCTTTTTTGTTTCCGGGAAAGAAAAAAGGTTCAGCACCTGACATCACCATCAACTTATCCTCCACTGCTTTTACAGAATATATTATAACATTTTTTAGCACCATAAAGCTACAATATTGGCAATGACAATAAAAAGCCAGGTCCTTAAGGACCTGGCTGCTTTTAATGCTTAAATTATTTGAACAAATTCAACAAAATTCCACCCTCAGCCGCAATAAGAGGAGCAAAAACCAAAGAAACAATTGTCATCAATTTAATCAAGATATTCATAGCAGGACCGCTAGTATCTTTGAAAGGATCGCCTACTGTATCGCCTGTAACTGCAGCTTTATGGCAAGCACTGCCTTTTCCACCATGGGCACCTGTTTCAATATATTTCTTGGCATTATCCCAAGCACCACCGGCATTAGCCATCATGATGGCCATAAGAACACCTGATGCAAGAGCACCGGCCAACAAACCACCAAGAGCTTCTGTACCAAATAATGCACCCATTAGCAAAGGAGCTATAATAGCTAAAATACCAGGCAACATCATTTCATGAAGAGCTGCAGCAGTAGAAATATCTACGCATTTACGATAATCAGCTTTACCTGTTCCTTCTAGCAAACCAGGTATTTCGCGGAATTGACGACGAACTTCTTCAACCATCAAGGTTGCAGCTTTACCTACAGATTCCATTGTCATAGCACCAAAGACGAAGGGAAGCGTTGCTCCGATGAACAAACCAACCAAAGTTACAGGGTCTAACAAATCAATGTTCTTTAAGTTTACAACGTGAGCATATGCAGAAAATAATGCTAGAGCTGTCAAGGCTGCAGAACCAATAGCAAACCCTTTACCAATAGCAGCAGTAGTATTACCAACAGCATCAAGTTTATCTGTTATGTTACGAACTTCCTCAGGAAGACCGGACATCTCAGCAATACCACCAGCATTATCAGCAATAGGACCGTAAGCGTCAACAGCTACAGTTAAACCCGTAGTTGAAAGCATACCAACAGCAGCAAGAGCCACACCAAATACGCCCATAGCAGGATCATGCATACCATTCATAGCAACGAAGGAAGCAAGAACACCCATAGCAATAAAAAGCATTGGCCAGAAAGTAGAATACATACCAACTGCTAACCCGGCAATAATTGTAGTTGCGTGGCCGGTTTCAGTACCATCAGCAATTCTTTTTACAGAAGCATAATCAGAAGAAGTATAAATTTCGGTAATCTTACCAATAGCCGTACCTGCAATCAACCCAGAAATAATTGCCAAGAATGCACCATAATTTCCGAAAATCGAATTACTAAAATAAGCTGCAGAACAAACAACCAAAATACCACCTAAATAAGTTCCGCTGTTTAAAGCAGATTGAGGATTCTCAGATTTACTATTACGAGCAAATATAATACCTACTACGGAGGCAATAATACCACAAACGGAAAGAACAAAAACGAACTCAACACCTTCGCCCTTGGTGAAAACAACAGCGCCCAAAGTCAAAGCAGAAATAATTGCACCAACATAGGATTCAAACAAGTCAGCACCCATACCTGCTACGTCGCCTACGTTATCGCCAACATTATCAGCAATAGTTGCAGGGTTACGAGGATCATCTTCAGGAATACCAGCTTCAACTTTACCTACAAGATCGGCACCAACGTCAGCGGCTTTTGTATAAATACCGCCGCCAACACGTGCGAATAAAGCAATAGAACTTGCACCCAACCCAAAACCGGTTACAATATCAATATTTCTATCAAAAACAAAATAAGCTAGAGTAATACCAATGATACCAAGACCAACAACACAAAGCCCCATTACAGCGCCACCGGAAAAAGCGATTTTCAAAGCTTGGCTCATGCCATGGCGGGCACCTTCGGCAGTACGTACATTAGCTTTAGTAGCAACATTCATACCTAGATAGCCTGCAAGGATAGAGAAAATAGCACCAAAAACAAAACA
>JAAYAE010000264.1 GCA_012719555.1 Acholeplasmataceae bacterium
AAACCCTTTATCAGCTAAAGATTTTTCTACCCAGTCTCGCTTAGCTGTACCATTCTTAGCCGCTATCAGTTTAGCCTCATCATCAGCCTGAAATTTTTTAGCATCTGCCAAAACAGTAACCGCATCTTTAAGAGGTATTACAATAATACCATCCGGATCAGCTAGAATAATATCACCGGGATTCACACTAATTTCACCACAAGAAATAGGTACATTGATTTCACCCGGTCCTTCTTTGTACGGGCCACCCGGAGTTGTGCCATTGCAATAAACCGGAAAATCCCATTTTCCTATTTCATCAATATCTCTAATGGGACCATCGATAATAATACCTGCAATCTTTTTAGTATAATACAAGTAAGCCATCATAACTTCCCCTATTAATGAACGTGTGTCGTCTCCTTCGTTAGAAACAACCAATACATCACCTTCATTACAGTAATTTAAGGCCGCATGTAGAAGCAAATTGTCTCCTGCCCTGCATTTAACTGTATAAGCAGGTCCTACCATCATTTGTGCTTTGGGACTACTAACAAGCTTGATTCTAGGGTTCATAGCACAACTACGTCCCATAACATCTGCCGTATTAGAAGCCGGAATGGCCTTAAATTGCTTCATGATTTCAGGATCAGGCATTACACGTTTTAAATATATTCTCTTACCAACCGACATATTTATGCCTCCCTTAAGGAATATTTCTCGTAAAAATCAGTGTGGTTACACAGCCAAATTTCCCCTATTTTTCTTGTAATTCTTATATATCCTGTAAAGCATGGATACTACCCCTACAATAATAAATGCTGCCGAAATAGGACGAGTAAAGAATTGGTCTATGCTGCCATAAGTTGCCAACCCGCGTCTTAAATAAGTTTCACAATAGTTCTCTAAAATGAATGCTAACATAAAAGGGGCGGTAGGAATTTTCAAACGGCGAAAAGCAAAGCCCAATGCCCCGAATAACAAGACAGCGTAAATGTCAAAAATACGATTGTTATTTGCATAGGCCCCAACAATACAAAGGCAGGCTACAACGGACAGTAAAATACTCTTTGGTAAATAAAGCATTTTAACAAAAAAATGAATAGCAAAAAATTGTAAGGCAAATATCAAGATGCTAGCAATAATACAGGCAATTATCATGTCATTGATCAAAGCCCCATTTGTAACAAACATCTCTTGTCCCGGAACAATCCCATGAATCATCAACCCCCCTAATACTATTGCTGTAACAGCATCACCAGGTATACCTAAGTCAATTAAAGGAATAAGTGTACCTCCACAACAAGCATTATTCGAGGTTTCCGATGCTATAATACCATCTATACTGCCAGTACCAAAACGTTCAGGATGCTTAGACGTTGATTTACAAGTAACATAAGCAAGAATATTTGCAGCGGTTGCACCAATACCCGGCAAAATACCAATACCTAAACCTACAAAGGCCGCTCTAAACATATTTCCCAATTGGTCAATAAATTCTCTTAAAGTAAAACCTAATCCACGCATTGCAAACTTCACTTTTTGATAACCTTTTACTTGCTTGTCTTTAACACTATCTAAAACTTCTGTAATGGCAAAAAAACCAATCATCATCGAAATAAGTGCAAACCCGCCATTTAAATCGGGAATGTCAAAAGTAAAACGTCTAGCATTATCCATAGGTGCTACTCCTACCATAGAAACAATAAGCCCGGCACACCCTGAAATAAGTGCTTTAACCATATCACCTTCTGACAAACTAGAAATGAGAGTTAACGCAAAAAATATTAAGGCAAAATATTCGCAAGGTCCAAACCTGCTAGCGAAATTCGCCAGTTGAGGAGCTATAAGGGCCATGCACAATATGCCAAATATATTACCAATAAAAGAATATGTTATACCAATTCCCAAAGCTCTGCCAGGATCACCATTCTC
>JAAYAE010000265.1 GCA_012719555.1 Acholeplasmataceae bacterium
CCCACTGAGTATGCCGGATTTCGGCGGGACATATAATAAGATCGGCTTCCTGAAAAAAAAGCGGCAGATATTCCTGTTTTCTTTCTTAAACGTTCAGCATTTCTCTGGCGTATATGTTTAAAAATAGCTTTAATACATCATAGTTAAACGACTTTAATTCCCAGTAATAAGGACAAATCCACGGCTTGCATTGCATTAACCTTAAGTCCCTTTAGCTCATAATATGTGTCCGAAACCATGAGTCCTTCAATGTCGCAGCTAGATAGATTTATTCCATTTAAGACCGTTTTAAAAAAATCTACCCGTTTAAGATTTGTATTACTAAATAAAATACTGCGAAACTTTGCTTCAGCTAAACAAGCTTCCGGCAATTCACACTTAGTTATTTTTGCAGCCTCCCATAATGAATTAATAAAATTTCCATAATGAAACTTGGATTCTGCTAATTCAAAATTTTTGAATGTACATGACTTAAAGTTGCTATTACTTCCCTTACTACCAACTATTTTAGAAGCTTTCCAATATCCTGCGGTGAAGTTACACCCAGATAAGTCACACTCCTCAAAGACACTATTATAAAAAGCCGCTTTTTCAAATAAGCAGTTGATGAGCCTGCATTTACGAAATATAACATTTTCAAATTTTATCTGGCTCATATCAAGGTTTTCCCTATCTTCTTTTTCAAATATACCATTAAATACGCGGTCATCTTCACCTCTAGCTTTCATGATAACTTCTTCCAGCATAACAAAAACCTCCTTTGTGTGTAGTTTTATTATACTACACGCAAAGGAGGTTTTGCCTGACAAGCCTATATTATCTAATAAACGATGCCTGTTTTTCAGCTTTATTTTTCCCTAACCAACTTTGTTATATACTTTACTTTGGGTTGCTCTTATTTAAATATTTTTTTAGCCACTGCCTGAAAAAATCTAACTGTTCCGGTGTATGAAAATAATGCTCCCCATGCTCCATTATTTCCATGCCGCAGTTAAATTTTTTGGAAAAATCAGATAAAACATCAATTTCACATATATTATCATCTTTTCCGTAAAGTATGTTAGTAGGACTATTCCACTGCTCAATGGGATTTTCTTGTACGTAACAATAATAATCCCAATATAATTTGTTTCCTGTTGGCGTTGCTACTTCTTGCTCCGACTTTAATTGCTCACAACTTACATGAAACCATTTCATCATATTATCAATAATACGGCTCATATCCACCACAGGTGACAAAAACAAACTTTGTTTTAACTGCACATCCTTATAAGCAAGCAAGCTGAAATATGCCCCTATGCTGCAAGCAAACAAACTAATCTCATTTGAGTTTTTTTGGGCAGCCTCCATTATTTTGCCAAGTTCTTGGACACAATTTTGCACCTTACACAACTCAGGGGCTGCTTTTCTATCACCATGTTCCGGCAAATCAAAACTCAGAACCTGATATCCCTCTAATATTGCTTCCTCAGCTAATATTTCAATTGGCATGTCGCTTTTACTTGACATATTTCCATGCACGGCAACAATTATTTTATTACTTTTTTTGCCCCAAATTATAGCTGGTATATTTTCAATTAATAAATTTTGTTTAAACATTTTTTTACACCCCTATATACGTTTTTTCTATAAATAACCTTTTTATATTTAATTAATATTATATATTCATC
>JAAYAE010000266.1 GCA_012719555.1 Acholeplasmataceae bacterium
AAACTCATTCATTATAACAAATTATTAGACGATTGTAAAGTTAACAAAATCAATATTATGTTATAATGTTAAGGCATGAGAGGGAAATGTCATGAATTATTACACAATTGTCCACTCCTGGAAGAATGAAATGCGGATTGAAAAATCACGTTTCATTTGTAATTTGCAAAAAACGGCTAGTGAGGCAGAGGCGCAAGAGTATATAAAGGGAATAAAAAAACAGCATTGGGATGCTACGCATAATTGCAACGCTTACATTATTGGCAAAGATTTAGCGGTGCAACGTTTCAGCGATGATGGCGAGCCTTCCGGGACTGCAGGATTGCCTATGTTAGAAGTTTTACGCAAAAGGGGCATTTACAATGTAGTGGCTGTGGTAACTCGCTATTTTGGCGGCATAAAACTGGGGACAGGGGGATTGGCTCGTGCTTATGCCGGCAGTGTGGCTGCCGCTTTGGAAGGGGCAGGCTTGGCCAAAGTTGTAGCTATGGGGCATTATAGCTTTTTGTGGGATTTAAATGCTGTGGGCAAAGTACTTAACCTTATTTATCAACAAAAGTTATTTTCACTGGGGAGTGTGGAATACAGTTCCAGGGCCAAAGTTAATTTAGTTTTGGAAGTAGCTGATAAAAAAAAGGTGGAAGAATGGCTAACGGAAAATTTGAGTAAGGTCGTAGAATTAAAAGAGGAAGCAACTTATGGGGAAGAACGCCCAGTTATGAGAAGGGAAGATGAGCGTAGTTAGTGGGGGGGGGTAAGGGATGAAGTTTATGAGATGGTTTTTTATGATTATGCTCTGGTGCATTTTACTGACAGGCTGTGGTTATGGCGGTACTGTGAAAGCTGTCAATAGTAATCCGGATTTATCTACAGAAGATAAGGTAAAGAAGTTGGTTACTAAAATGACTTTAGAGGAAAAAGTAGGACAGATGATGGTTGTGGGTATTCCTGGGAAAGTGGCAGATAAAGATGCTTTGGATTTAATAAGGAAATACCATGTTGCAGGTATGATTTATTTTAGCAGGAATTTAGATTCACCACAGCAGGTTAGTGCTTTGACGTTGGCACTACAAAGTCAGGCAGAGGAAGAACCTTGTCCTATACCATTATTCATTTGTGTAACTCAAGAGGGAGGACAGGTCGCAGGTATGCGAGAACATTTGACCGTAGCGCCTTCACAAGCTTCTATTGGGATTATGGGGAACCCGGCGCAAGCTAAAGACTGGGCTATACAAATGGCCAATAGTGTAAAAAAAATGGGCGTTAATGTTAATTTGGCTCCTGTTGCCGACCTAGGTTCCAGGGCAGGTCGTTCCTATGGAACTGAGGCTGAACAAGTTGTGCCTTTTGTTGCTGCCGCTGTTGATGGTTATGCCCAAAGTGGAGTTATAAGTGTTATAAAACATTTCCCGGGAGTTGGACGGGCCATGGGGGATTTTTCCTATGACGTGGCACAAGTTTCTGTAAGTAAAACAGAATTGGAACAAGAGGATATGGTACCTTTCAAATACATAGTCGACAATAAGCCTAACAGGCAGTTTATGATTATGGTTTCCAATTTAATTTATCCTTGTTACGAAAATGTTCCGACCAGCGTTTCTAAAGTACTTTTAACTGATTTATTGCGGGGAAAATGGAAATATAAAGGTATTATTATCACTGATGATATGTCTCGTGGTGGATTGGTAAACTTGTATGCAACATCAGAGATGGGAGTTCTGGCAGTCAATGCCGGTGCTGATTTGTTGCTTTTAGGTGGAGAAGATCCCACGGATACTATTGCAATTTATCAAAGTATAGTGGCTGCGGTAAAAAATGGAATAATTCCTATGGAGCGCATTGACGAAAGTGTCAATAGAATACTTATGACTAAAGTGGAAAATAAACTGCTTAACATAGACAAGGTGGCAGGATAAAAAGAAACTATGTCGAAAGTAAACAGTTGTTAAAAAAATACTATTTGCCAACATGGTGAAAGGACGAAGAAAAATATGAGGAAAATATTTTCACTGCTATGTTGCTTATTGTTGCTAGGTGTTCAAGGCATGGCTTGGGCCGCCGACAGTGTAAGCGATGTACGTACTATTGAAAAAACAGAAAAGAAGGTTATAGTTGAATATCCTTTTATCATAAAGGGTAGTAAAAGTATTAATGAAAAAATAAATTCAGAAATTGGTAAGACGGTGGACTCTTTGGTGGCAGAAGCAAATACTTTGGGTGGTGGCAAAGTGCATTATGATATGCATAGAGTTGCACCGGAGCTTATTAGCATGAGTATCATTATGACGCCTAAACAAGGTGTAGAAGAAACCGTTGGATTGACTTTTGATCGTAATACCGGTGATAAACGTCCTTTAAGTTATTACTATAATAAAGAGGAATTGTTGCGTAGAGCTGCTGATGGGCTAAAGTATCTTTATAATGTAGCTCCGGCTAAAGCCAATGTGGCTCCTGATACCTACTATGTTGATGAAGACAGCAATGTTATTGGCATTTATCACGCTGGGGCCGTACTGGACAAAAGCGAGGGAGAAATAGAAGTGGATTTATCGGCTTCAGCACCGACAACTCCTGTGGCAGCTGCGCTTCCGGTTGTTGATAATACTCCTGTTACTGACAGTCCTCCTGCAGTTGATACAACCCCGGCTGCTGACTCTACTCCGGCAACTGACAGTACTGCAGCTAATAATATTCCGGAAGAAACTATTGGACAAGGTACTATTACGGGTACAGAAGTTCGCATGCGCAATGGTGCGGGAACTACTTCTGCCATTTTGGGTTATTTTACTAAGGGAGAAGTAGTACAAGTTTTAAAAAGCGAGACGGTTAATGGTGCTAAGTGGTACAATGTGCGCCGCGCTGATGGGACCACCGGTTGGGTTTCTGCAGATTACTGTGGGTTTAGCGGCGATGCTGTCTCAGAGGTGGAGACTCCTGTAGAAAAACTGGGAAAAATTGTAGGTACGGAAGTAAGAATGCGCAGTGAGCCTAGTCTTGATGCGGCTGTTTTGGCTTACTTTAACAATGGCGAAACAGTGACTATCTTGGACACGGCAACCGGTAGTGCTCTGAACTGGACAAAAGTAAAACGCTCCGGGGGCGCTATTGGCTGGGTTTCTTCGGCCTATTGTCAGGAACAATAAGAATTCTTTCCCTTTCTTTTTTAACTGCTTTATGTTAAGATTAGGTATAAATAACTTAGGAGGTAATAAGGAATGAATAAAATATTTAAATATTTGCTTTTAGGCGTAATGGCAGTGTGCTTCACTGCTCCGGTAGCGGCAAAAGTTGAAGCAGCAAAAATAGCAGTGGTACCTTTAATTGTTAATGTAAAAGATGATGGTGGAATGAATGCGATTTTGTATAGTGACGCTTGTGCGAAATTATTTAAGTACCCGGATTTTGATTTTGTAGATACGGACTTAGTTAAAAAAGCTGCTGCTGCACAAACAAATGTTTTCTCCAAAGCTGGCATGCAGGCGATTATGGATGCTTCCGGAGCTGATATTGTTGTGGCTATGAGTGTAGATAAGTTTGACTGGAAAGAAGACCGTATGAGACAAGCCCCTATGACCATATTGGATTTGCGTGGCAAATTTTCTACTTTAAACCGTTTGACAGGTAAGTATCAACATGAGAACTGGGTAAATGATGCACAACTGGAATCAGAAGCAATTAGCCCTCGTAATGACTTTCCTCACCAAGAATTTTCTCGCACAGTACGAGTAGAACTCAAAAAGGCGGCTAAATAATACTTAAACTTAGAAAGGCGGCCAAAAGGCCGCTTTTTTGTTGAAATAATGGAGCAGATACATGGACTATAAAACACTAAAAGTTATTGGAAAAAGTTTATATCAAACACACATTCCTAAAGAGATGAAACGTTATTTGGTTTTTTTGGGTAGATGCTACTTGCATCAAAAAGAAATTACAGAGCTTTTTGCTTTTTTTGCTAAAACTCCTTTACGGCAAAAACTTTTGGCGGGGAATCCTTCTTTTGTTGAGCAGGTAACTAGGGCTTTTTTCTATAAAGAGGCAAGTTGGACAGAGCGCATTGCTTTGGTGGAAAATCATATTAGATATTTGGAAAATATTGGCACGGCTGAGTTCTTGGAAAAACTTTATTGCACACATGAACCGGTTGAATTGTGGAAAGATGAATTTCAAGAACAACAATTGAGCTTGGCTTTGTGGTTTCACGGCGGCCAGCGCAAGGAAGGCTGTCTGTCCTTGGTATTGCGTTGGGGAAAAGAAGATTTATACCAAATAATGTTTTGGCTATCTCCGGGTTTAAATGCCGCCGAGTCGGCAGTATGGATTGGTGCACTGCAGGGAACGCAGCAGGGTAATGCCATTATTAAGGTGCTGACTAAGCACTATTTTGGTTATCGTACTAAGAATTTAATTTTCTATGGTATGCGCAGCGTAGCGGAAATATTGGGCTGCAAAAATATTTATGCAGTTACCAATGACGGCTACTACGCTATGAACCATGTGCGTCTTGATCGCAAACTAAAAACTTCTTTTAGCGATTTCTGGGAAGAATGTGGAGGCATTCCCTGTGAGGACAAGCGCTTTTATGTCATTCCCGTTGAAGAGAGCCGCAAAGAGATGTCAGAATTAAAACCGTCCAAACGAGCGAATCATAGAAGACGCTATGAGTTAATGGATGATATTACGGCTGCCATTGCAACAAGCCTGTCACCCTACCTTAAGGAAAGCAAAGACAAGTAATAGTTTATAAAAAAAACATACATACTTCTTTTTATTTATGTTAAAATATTGGTAGAGATAGACCAAACGGAGGTGTTTTTCTTGAAAAAGATTTTAAGCTTAATGTTAACAGTTGTATTTTGTTTAACCTTTGTAGTATCAGGATTTGCTGAAGAAGCAAGTTCGCAAACCGCACCGGAAAAATTGCAAAAAGTAGAAAAATACTTGTATGGTACGGAACAGGCGGGGGCTTTGGTTACTCGCATTGATAATTTAGAAACAGATGTATATGGACACAGGACAAGCGATGCTATTTTAACGCGTATTGATAATCTGTATACTAATATAGAGGGAATACCTACTGATGGGTCACCTTCTTTTGCTACTAAGCTAAATGCTGTGGAATGGCAGTTCGCTGATAGAATGTCCGCGGGGCCTGCTAAAACCAGAATAGAAGAAGATGAAATGATTTTAAATGGTCAGAGCAGCACGCAAAAATCTTTGATTACCCGTGTAGACAATTTGGTTAAAGCTGCTTTCCCTGCCGGAAGCCTTGTGGGTAGCACCGCTGTTTTACCCAAAGATTCTTTAATAAAAGTAAAGTTTATGGCAGATGTTAAGAGCAAGGTCAATCATGAGGGTGATGATATAGATTTTGTGGTGGCTGATAATGTTTATGTAGGCGAGACATTGGTGCTTCCTAAAGGAGCTAAAGGGTCGGGAACTATTAAAAAAATTGTGCCGGCTAGGAGTTTTGGCCGCGATGCCCGTATTGATTTAAATTTCTCCAATGTGGTTGCTATTGATGGTAGTATTATTCCTGTTTATGTTGGCGATTTGGCTAAGCAAGAGGCTAAAACAGCTGCCGGTGCTGCGGGGGCATCTATTGGCGGTATGATTTTGTTTGGGCCTATTGGAGTTATTGGCGGGGCTTTTGTCAATGGTCAGTCGGTAGTGATTCCTGCCGGTTCTAACACCTTTGTACAAGTTGCTAAAAATTGTACGGTTAATGGTATTGTACAAACTGCGGCAACAACAACTACTACTGATGCTAAAATCCCTGTAGTTACAAATGCTACCGTGGTAACTTCTACTAATGATACAAAAACTGATGTAATTAAATAATAAATTTCTGTGAAAAGCCTCTCGTTTTGAATAAATGAGGGGCTTTTTTGTGCTATAATATACAATAGATTAAATATGGACAGGAGATTACTTTCATGACAAATAGAGCACTTGCTTTAGCAGTAACTTTATCTTTGACAATGTCCACCACTGCTTTTGCGGCAGTGAATTATCATGGTGAAAAAATCAGTGATAATTACGGACCGGATTTTGTGGCGTCTCGTAGTACTACTGCTGCATACCCTGATGATCAAAAATCACCAATTGTGGCAAATAGTACAAAGCAGGCTGCAGCAACTAAAAAGACGGAAACAAACGCTGCTAAAAGTGGGGATACAGTTGCTCAAGCTGCGCTGCCTATTACTTTGTATGGTGATCATGTTATTTATCACCAAGATACAGGTAATTTTACTGCTACAGGTAATGTGCGCATTTATCAAGGGAAACAGGAGCTTTACACAACTTTGGTAGAAGGCAATATGAAGACAGGCGACGTGTACATGAAAAAGGGCGGTCGTTTGGTAGAGGGAGAAACTTCTACTGCAGGCCAATGGGCTCATTATAATTTTATTAATAAGAACGGAGAAATAAAAAAACTCAGCGGAACTAGCGGTCCGGATATTTATCGTTCGGAAGAGGGAACTATCTATCCCGATAGAATAGAATTGCAACAAGGCGCCGTTACCACACGCTGCCCGGCAATACATCACTCTCCTTGCTTGGAAATCAGAGCAGGGAAAGTTGTTATTTATCCTGGGGATAAGCTAATTGCCTATGATGTGAAAGTATATATTAAAGGCAAACATATTTATTCCAGAGACCGTTTGATCAGCAAACTTTCGGAAAAAGAAAAACAGGGAGTCATTATGCCCCATATTGGTTATACAAGTAAGCATGGTATGGAGCTTGAATATAATTATGAACATGTTTTTAGTTCCAATGATACCGCCAATGCCGACATGAAATACTATACGAAAATTGGCTGGCGTCCTATGTATTCCTTTAATCATGAAACGAAAAATTTTTATGTCAAGGTAGAAAACGGCTATGACGAGGATAATGACAACAATTGGATTAAGAAGCAGACAGATATTTTAATTGGTTATAAGAGCCATAAGTTTAGCAGTAAATTACCCTTAAATTACAGCATGTATTATGAACATGGTTTGTGGAGTGATAACACACAAAAAAGCTGGCATACAGCCTACGGAGTTTTTATTAACCATGATCGTATTCATTTTGGCGGCGACAAAACTACCTTCTTGGATTTGGGTATCGGTCATAAATGGGTAAATGAAAGCTTAACAGATAATACCACAAGCACCATGTTATATAAGGTAACTTTGGGTAAAAAGTTTAAATATGGGTGGGATTCTTGGTTAGGATATTATTGGCAAAAAAATCAAGATGAAATTTTTAATTATGATGCTTCAGACATGGCAGAAGAAGTTCAATTTGGTTTGAAAAAGACCTTTGACGAGAATAACAACTTGGCTGTAATAACTCGTTATGATAAGTCAAATAGCAGCCTATACAATTATACTGTACGCTATACCCATAATTTCTGTTGCTGGCGCTTAATTATTGAATATATTGATCAAAGATATAAGAATGATCATGAATGGAATATTAGGTATGATCTTGTACGCTGGTAAGAACAAAAACAGCAGGCTTTTGCTTGTAAGAGCCTTTGTGGTATAGGGAGGTCCTGTAGTGGATATTATTTTAACTCGCATGGAAGAGCATGTAAAAATAATGCAAAAAGTTATGAGCAGTAAAAAACTCATGAAAAATATTGCCCAAGGAGCGGCCATGATGAAAATTGCTTTGGCAGCCGGGCATAAGATTATGTTTTGCGGCAATGGCGGCAGTGCCGCTGATTCTCAGCACTGGGCGGCAGAGATTGTGGGTCGGTTCCAAAAAGAACGAGAGGGAATGCCGGCTATTGCCTTAACTACAGATACCTCGATTATTACGGCTATTGCCAATGACTATGGATATAATAGAATTTTTTCCAGGCAGGTAGAAGCCTTAGGTAGAGAAGGCGACGTTCTAGTAGGAATTTCTACTTCCGGTAATAGTGCTAATGTGATTGCGGCCATTGCGGAAGCTAAGGCTAGGGGTATTAAGACCATAGGTTTTACGGCAATAGGCGGTGGAGAAATGGCAGAGCTTTGTGACGTGTGCCTTGTTATTCCCACAAAAGTAACCGCTAGGGCTCAAGAAATTCATGAAGTTATAGGACATATCTTGTGTGAAATAGTGGAAATATAAAAGCGTATTCGCAAATATCTATTCTTTTCAGGAGGTCTGGATGCATAATTCTCTTTGTGCTCAATTTCTAACGGAAAAAATAAAAAAAATAAAAATTGCTGTTATTGGCGATGTGATGTTGGACAGATATTTTTATGGGGAAGTGAAGAGAATTTCTCCGGAAGCACCTGTACCTGTAAATCGAGTGCGTCGCATAACGTCTGTGTTAGGCGGGGCTGCTAATGTGGCAGCTAATTTAGCACATTTGGAATGTCAGGTTTTTGTGGGTGGGGTCACCGGTGATGATAATAATCGCAAACGTTTGGAAAAGATGTTTGATGATATAGGCGTTAATTATACGGGCTTAGTTAAAACTCAAGAACGTTCCACTATTACAAAATTACGTATTGTAGGTGCTATGCAACAAATGCTGCGCTTGGATTTTGAGGAAATTGGCGATTTAGAACCGGTAGAAACAATGCAGTTAAATAGTTGGCTGGCTGATTTACTGGATGAGGGCCTTGATGGCATTATTCTTTCGGACTATGCTAAGGGTGTGTGTTCAGATGATTTTTGTCAAAAGGTGATAAAGACTGCCAATGCTTATAATGTGCCTATATTGGTAGATCCAAAAGGTGCAAACTGGGAAAAATATCGCGGCTGTACTTTCATTACTCCGAACCTAAAGGAAATGTGTGAAGCGGCAGGGAAAAAAATAGCTAACGAAGATTTGGCAGTGCAGACTGCAGCCACAAGTGCCAGGGAACAATATGACATAAAGAACGTGGTGGTAACTAGGTCAGAAAAAGGCATGTCTCTTATTGGTAAAGAAACTATAATACATGAGCCGGCTACGGCTATTGAAGTGTTTGATGTATCAGGTGCCGGTGATACGGTAGCAGCTACTCTTTTGGCGGCTGTAGCAGGGAAGCTGCCTCTTTTAGAAGCCGTTGATTTAGCAAATAAGGCGGCAGGCATTGTGGTTTCTAAGGTGGGGACATATCCTGTGCATCGAGAAGAACTACTGAAAGAAATTTTATCGGTAGATAGAAAATTGGGCAGTGGTTATAGGCCTCTATCTAGGACTGAGGCAGTGAGCTTGGCCAAAATTTGGCGGGCAGCCGGCGAAAAAGTGGTTTTTACTAATGGTTGTTTTGACTTACTTCATGTAGGTCACGTAACTTATTTGGAAAAGGCGGCACAGTTAGGTAAACACCTAATTGTAGGAATTAATACAGATGCTTCCGTGCGTAAATTAAAGGGCTGCAATAGGCCTTTGGTGCACGAAAACGATAGAGCCAGAGTACTGGCAGCTTTGGGATGCGTAGACGCAGTAGTACTTTTCCCGGAGGAAACGCCTGCAGAGCTTATAGGAGAAATAAAACCTGATATTCTCGTTAAGGGCGGGGACTACAAACCTGAAGAAGTAGCAGGCAGAGAAAGTGTTGGAGAAGTTAAGATTATTGAATTTGAAGAAGGTTATTCGACTACAAATTTGGTTGAACATATCGCACAGCTGGCCAAGGAGGGGAAATTATGATAATTGTAACCGGTGGTGCCGGGTTTATCGGCAGTAATATTGTTAAGGGCTTAAACGAGCGTGGACGAGATGATATCCTTATAGTTGATAATTTGACGAGTATGATAAAGTTTAAAAACATTCAGGGTCTAAAGGCCTTAGACTATATGGACAAAGTTGACTTCATAGAGGCTATTAAAGCAGGGACCTTCGATAAAAAGAAAATAGACGTTATATTCCATGAGGGGGCTTGCTCCGATACTATGGAATATAATGGAAAATATATGATGGAAAATAATTTTACCTACACTAAAACTCTCATGGATTTTGCGTTGACCCACAAGATTCAATTCCTGTGGGCTTCTTCTGCGTCTACTTATGGTAGCGGTGCTCATGGTTTTACTGAGCAACCGGAGTGCGAGGAAGCTTTGAATGTGTATGCATTTTCTAACCTTTTTTTTGATAATTATGCCAGGCGTTATTTGAATGCCGCTGAAAGCCAATTGGTAGGACTACGCTATTTTAATGTGTATGGCCCTCAAGAAAATCATAAAGGTAAAATGGCTTCCATGGTTTTCCAGATGTTTAATCAATGGAAGGCTGAAGGCAAGGTTAAGTTATTTGATGCTTATGATGATTACGGACCCGGAGAGCAGACTCGTGATTTTATCTATGTTAAGGATGTAGTTAAAGTAAATTTATTCTTTTGGGATCATCCGGAGCTCAAAGGTGTATATAATTGTGGTACCGGCCATGCTCATTCGTTTAATGATATGGCTAAGGCAGTCTTAAAGTTTTTTGGTAAAGGCGAGCTGTGCTATATTCCTTTTCCTGAAGTATTGAAAGGTAAGTATCAAAGCTTTACTCAAGCTGATGCAGGAAAGCTTTTATCTGTGGGCTATGATGGAGGCTTTACGGATTTTGAGACAGCTATTATGGAATATTGCCAAGTATTGGCAAAAACTGAGGGATATTACACTAATCACTGAGACATTGGAGAATATTTATGAAGCATAAGGCAGTATTTTTAGATCGAGATGGTGTTATTAACGTTGACAATGGGTATTTGTTCAGAATCGAAGAAATAGAATGGGTAGAGGGAGCCAAAGAGGCTGTAGGCTATTTGACTAAAAATGGGTATGAAATTTTTGTTGTAACAAACCAAAGCGGTATAGCACGTGGCTATTACGACCATGAAGATGTACATCAACTCCATGAATATATGAATAATGAGTTTGCTAAGGTTGGCGGGAAGGTGACTGAATTTTACTATTGCCCTCATCATCCCACAAAAGGTACAATTCCTGAATATTCCGTTGAGTGTGAATGTAGAAAACCTAAACCGGGAATGTTATTAAAGGCTATTAAGCAATATGATATTGACCCTAATAGGAGCTTTCTTATAGGGGACAAAGAAACCGATATAGAGGCTGCAGCGGCTGCCGGAGTGCAAGGCTATCTGTTTACCGAGGGTGGTAATTTGTTGACTTTTGTAAAAAAAATCTTAGAATAAAATTTTTGGGATAGATGGTTTTCCCTGGGATTTGTCATAGGTGGTGAAAGTTTTGGAATACAAAAACATTTTAATTATTAAAATGAGCTCCCTAGGAGATATCTTGCATACCTTACCTTTCGCAGCAGCGTTACGGCAACGCTATCCTGAGTCCAAAATATCTTGGTTGGTACATCCTCAATTTGCAGGGTTTGTCCCGGATCCACCACTTATTGATGAAGTGATTTATTTTGATAAGTCAGCTTTTACTAAAATGAGCTGGATAGAGCGGGTTAATTTTGCAAAAACTTTTCGTCGGGAGCTACATGCTAAAAAGTTTGATTTGGTAATTGATTTGCAAGGACTGTTTAAAAGTGCTGTAGTGGCATTTTTAACAGGTACAAAGGATAAAATAGGCTACTGCCAGATGCGTGAGGGCAGTGGCTTTATTAGTAAGCCCATTTGTGGAGAGCATTATGGCGATCATGTCATAGAACGCTATTTGGATGTGGCTAGATATTTGGGAGCTAGGGTCAACGGCATCAATTTTCCCATGCCCGATTTAAAAACAGAAACAGCTAAAGTTCATACCTTGCTGGAAGAGTCAGGCATGAAATTTCTTCGCAAGCAAAAAAATTTGCAGGGCAAAATTGTTTGTGGCAGTGTTCAAGATAAGTTAAGTTTTCCTGTTTTTAATAATCAGGAGCCTTTGGAGCCTTATCCTTATGTTGTTCTTGTTCCGGGGGCTAGATGGGAAACAAAGAAATGGCCACCTGAATATTTTGCTAAGTTAGCCGGTATGTTTATTGCTGACGGGCTGTATGTGGTGCTGGCGGGAAGCAAAGAGGATGAACGACAGGGAGAAGTAATTAAAGATTTAGCTAATTCCCCTAGGGAAATAATAAATCTTGCAGGCAGAACATCTTTGCGTGAATTAGCCGCACTTATTAAGGAATGCCGTTTTTATGTTAGTGGAGACACAGGACCATTACACATTGCTGCAGCATTGCATAAACCTTTGGTGGCTATTTACGGACCGACCAGACCGGATAGAACGGGTCCTTATGGAAATAAAGAAGCTACAGTGCTTGTTGCTCCGGTAGAATGTGCCGGCTGTCTGAAAAAGCAATGCAATAATTGGTTTTGCATGCATAAGGTAACTCCTGAAATGGTTTATCAAACGTACAAAAATAAAATGGGGGCGCGTCATGGTTGAGTTAGCAGGTAAAAAAATTATAGTTACCTTTCTGATGCATTTGGGTGACTTGACTTTGACTACGCCTTTTCTTCGGGTGCTGAGAAACGCGGCCCCTGGTTCCCATATAACTTATTTGGTGGATGGAAAACTCCAAGACGTTGTATTACACAATCCTAACATAGATGAAGTTTGGACTATAGATAAAAAAGGGAAGGATAATAATCTGCTAGCTCTGTATTCTATGAGCAAAAGAATTTCAGCAGGTAAATTTGACCTTTTGATAAATTTACATCCTAATGAAAGATGCTCTTTTATTACGGCTTTTGCTCACGTACCTTGTAAAGTTGGTGCGGCACATTTTTTGTTTAGACCTTTTTTTCATCCTCATTTAAAACTTAATCGTAAATTACATGCAGCAGATATGTATATTGATGTACTTGCCCGTTTGGGGGTTAAAGATTTAAAAAATAATGGCTTAGAAATTTTTCCGGGATATGAGGAAAAGCAAGTGTCAGAGGCTTTTTGGCGGCAACAGGGTTTAGATATAAATGATAAATTAATTGGCTTTAATATTGGTAGTGCTGTAGAAACAAAACGTTGGGCACCGGAACGTTTTGCCCAGGTGGCAGATATTTTAGCCACAGAAGGATATAAAACCGTATTCTTTGGGGGTTCCATGGATAAACCCATGGTGGAGGAGGCAGTTGCCTTCATGCGGTCTAAGCCAATTATTGCTACCGGCAAGTTTTCCATTGGTCAATTGGCGGCGGCGATGAGCCGTTGCAAGCTTATTATAACTAATGACAGCGGCCCCATGCATGTGGCGATTAGTCAAAAAGTGCCAATTGTTGCTATGTATGGTCCCAGTAGTCCTGCTTTGTACGGACCTTATACTAAAAAAGCTACAATAGTTACGGCGATGCCTCCTTGTCAAGGGTGCGCTACCGGTATGAAGCATCATTGTGATGATATGCAGTGCATGGAGAGATTAAATGTTGCACAAGTAATAGAGGCTGCACATAGGTGGTTAAAATGAAATAAGAAAAATAAAAAAGCGCTATTTATCATGAATAATGATAAATAGCGCTTTCTTTATTTTATTTTCTTTTAGCAACTTCTCCGAAGGCAATTTCTGCTGCCTGCAAGGTTTTTTCGAAATCTTCGTCACTGTGGGCAAGCGAGATAAAATTAGTTTCAAATTGTGAAGGAGGTAAGTAAATGCCCTGCTCTAACATAGAGTGAAAGTAAATTTTAAAGGCATCTTGATCAGAAGTAAGTGCCGTAGCATAATCCGTTACTTCTTTTTCGGTAAAAAATACGGTAAACATAGAGCCTAATAGATGAAATTGATAATTAAGGCCTGCTTTTTCTGCTGCGTTTTGCAATCCTGATACAAGAATTGCTGTACGTGCAGCTAATTTGGCACAAACGTCATGTTTTATCATGTATTGTAGGCTGACTATACCTGCGGCCATGGCCAAAGGATTGCCGCTAAGGGTGCCTGCTTGATACATTGGACCCATAGGCGACACCATACTCATAATATCTCTTTTGCCGCCGTAGGCAGCCACTGGGAGCCCACCACCGATAACTTTGCCTAAGCAGGTAATATCGGGGTCAATATCATACAAGGACTGCGATCCTCCTTGGGCGCTGCGAAAACCTGACATAACTTCATCACAGATAAGTAAAGCGCCATATTTCTTAGTAAGCTTACGCATATTTTGCAAAAAGTTATTTTGTGGAAGGACCAAACCCATATTCCCGGGGGTAGGTTCCATTATAACGGCGGCAATTTCATTGCCTTTTTCTGCAAAGACGTTCTCTAGAGCAGGTAGGTCATTAAAAGGTACGAGCAAAGTTGTAGCTACGGTTCCCTTGGGAACTCCGGGACTGTCAGGTGTTCCTAAAGTCGTAGCGGCAGAACCGGCTTTTACTAAAAGACCGTCGGAATGACCATGATAACAGCCAATAAATTTTACAATATAATCCCGGCCTGTGTAAGCTCTGGCTAGGCGAATAGCACTCATGGTAGCCTCGGTACCGGAATTAACCATGCGAACCATATCCATGGAAGGAACAAGCTTGCAGATCATTTCAGCTAGAGTAACTTCAGCTGCTGTAGGAATACCATAAGAGGTTCCTCCTGCGGCGGCAGCAGTAATAGCATCAATGACTACTGCGGGAGCATGCCCTAAAAGTAGGGGGCCATAGCTCATAATATAGTCAATGTACTCATTGCCGTCTAGGTCATACAATTTACTGCCGCTTCCACGGGCTGCAAAAGGTGGATTTCCGCCAACACTGCGGAAGGAGCGGACGGGGCTGTTTACACCACCGGGAATAACTTTTTTAGCTGCCTCAAAGGCTGCCGTTGATTTAGTGTGGTTTAACATATTTTTCTCCTGTTATTCTTGCAGCCATTTTGCTGCGTCAAGGGCATGATAGGTAATAATCATTTTAGCACCGGCACGTTTAAACCCGGTAAGAGTTTCCAAAACAATACGTTTTTCATCAATCCAGCCATTTTGAGCAGCGGCTTTTACCATAGCATATTCGCCGCTAACATTATATACGCATAATGGACGATTAAATGTAGAGGCGACTCTAGATACTACATCTAAATAGGCCATAGCAGGTTTCACCATAACGATATCGGCACCTTCTTCAATGTCTAGGGCAACTTCCCGCAAAGCTTCATTGCTGTTAGCCGGATCCATTTGATAGCCTTTGCGGTCGCCGGCGCAAGGAGCAGAGTCTGCGGCAGCACGGAAAGGGCCATAGTAGGCAGAGGCAAATTTAGCGGAGTAGGCCATAAGGGCTACATTAGAGTATCCTGCTTCATCCATAGCTAAGCGCATTACTTTAATATGTCCGTCCATCATGTTAGAAGGAGCGACCATATCTGCACCACAGCGGGCATGACTTACGTCAATTTTTGCTAATAGTGGCAAAGTTTCGTCATTATTAACAGTGCAGCCATTCTCCAAAACGCCGCAATGTCCATGTGTTGTATATTCACAGAGACAGGCATCAGTAATAACTACCAGCTCAGGATATTTTGTTTTAATGGCTTTAGTTGCTTTTTGCACAGGTTCGTTATCATCCCAGGCACTGCTGCCAATGGCATCCTTATAGGAAGGAAGGCCAAAAAGTAAAATAGCGGGAATTCCCAAAGCTACTACTTCCGCAACAGCCTCAAGGGCTTTATCAACAGAATATTGATAATTGCCGGGCAGTGTTGTAATTTCATTTTTAACATTAGTACCGGGGACAACAAACAAAGGGAAAATCAAATCTTTTACAGATAAAGAATTTTCGCGTATCATGCTACGCAAATTTTCGGTGGCACGTAAACGGCGTGGACGATAAATAGGAAAGCCCATAGTAAATCACTCCTTGTAGTAAGTTTTTATAGCTTCTACTAAGCCATTAATGGTAAATTCAGTGGCGTTAATATCAGCGGTTAATCCATGTTTTTCGCAAGTAGCAGCAGTAACCGGTCCAATAACGGCAGTTTTAACTTTTTTTAGAAGTACCGCATCATTCCCTAAGGCGCATAAAAGATTGGTGACTGTTGAAGAACTGGTAAAAGTAACTAAATCCACTTCATCATTTTTCAGTGCTTCCACTAATATATCCCGGTTGGGGCAGTCAGTTACTGTTTCATAGGCAGTAACAATATCTACAATAGCACCTAAGGAACGCAGGGTCTCCGGTAATATTTCTCTGGAAATTTTGGCTCTTGCCAGGAGAATGCGGTCACCTTGCTTAATTTGCGGAGCCATGGCTTTTGCTAAATCTTCTGCTTTATAGGCAGCTGGAACGATATCAGCATAAATACCTTTGGCATTTAAAGCCAAAGCTGTTTCAGAACCGATGGCGGCAATTTTTAGATGTGCTAAGGCACGAGCGTCTTTACCAGCTTTAAATAGGCGGTCATAGAAGTAAGCAACACCGTTTACACTGGTGAAAATCAGCCATTTATACAAAACTAAATCGTCAATAGCTTTATCTAAAGAAGTAAAATTGGCAGGGGGAATAATTTTAATGGCCGGTACTTCGATAACTCTAGCTCCATCGGCTTCCAAAATTTTCGTCATGGTACTGGCTTGAGCGCGAGCACGGGTTACTACAATGGTTTTACCAAATAAGGGTTTAGTGTCAAACCAAGTTAATTGGTCACGGAGTTTCACTACGTTGCCAACAATGAAAATAGCCGGTGGTTTTAAGCCCGCAGCAGCTACGTCAGAAGCAGCGTTACCTAAGGTAGTGACCAAGGTTTGCTGCTCAGGTTTGGTTCCCCAACGAATGAGGGCAGCCGGAGTTTCAGCACTGCGGCCATGGGCAATTAGTTGTTGAGTAATGTTGGTAAGGTTTTCTACCCCCATAAGAAAAACTAGAGTATCTACGGCAGTAGCCAGACCTGACCAATTAATAGTCGAAGCTCCCTTGGTAGGATCTTCATGACCGGTAATAACGGCGAAAGAAGCTGCTACATTACGATGTGTCACAGGAATACCGGCATATTCTGCTACAGCGATGGCAGAAGTAATGCCTGGAACAAATTCAAAAGGTAATTTAGCTTCTAAAAGAGCAATGGCTTCTTCACCGCCACGACCAAATACAAGAGGGTCTCCGCCTTTTAGACGTGCGACTATTTTGCCTTCCGCTGCTAGTTTTACTAAGAGATTATTAATATCCGGCTGACGCATAGTATGCTGAGAAGAGGCTTTTCCTACGTAAATCATTTCTGCATCTTTTTTGGCATAGGATAGAATACGTGGGTCAGCTAAGCGGTCGTAGACGACGGTATCAGCTATTTGCAAGCATTCCATTGCTTTAATACTTAAAAGTCCGGGATCCCCCGGGCCGGCACCAATTAGATAAACTTTTCCATTTTTTGTCATTTTTTCACTCCTCAAAGGATTTCGGCCAGTATTTTATCTCCGCCGTTAGCTAACATTTTTTTCCCTAATTCTGTACCGAGAGTAATATTATTTGCTGCTTTGCCTCGAATTTTATCACGTAAAACTGTTGTGCCATCCAAGGAGGCAATAACAGCGGTAATTTCTATTTCATCATTTGCTACCAGAGCGTGTACTCCTATCGGTACTTGGCAGCCACCACCCAAGAGACCAAGAAAGGCACGTTCGGCATCAGTAGCTTGTTTGGTTTCTTTGTGATTTAAAAAATCTAGCATAGTGCGGACTTCAAAATCATCGGCTCTAGTTTCTATAGCCAGTGCTCCTTGACCTACAGCCGGCAAGCAGAATTCTTCGGGGATAATTTCTCTAATGCGGTCATTATAGCCAAGGCGTTCTAGTCCGGCAGCGGCTAATATTATGGCATCCATAGTGCCGGTGTCCAATTTTTTTAGGCGGGTATCTACGTTGCCCCTTAGGTCTACAATTTCAAGATCAGGGCGTGCAGCTAAGAGCTGTGCGCGGCGGCGTAGACTGGAAGTGCCTAAAATAGCGCCTTTGGGTAAATCTTCAATGCGCTTATATTTGTTGCTGACAAAAGCGTCTCCTGCTTTAGCACGTTCAGTTATAGCAGTTAATATTAAACCATCAGGTAACTTTGTAGGCATATCTTTTAAACTGTGAACAGCTAAATCAATAGTACCGTCTAAAAGCGCGGTTTCCAATTCTTTAGTAAAAAGACCTTTGTCACCAATTTGGGCCAAGGGAACATCTAAAATGCGATCACCTTTTGTGATTATATTTTGCAGTTCAATGGTGCAAAGCGGATATTGCTTCCTCAGGCAGTCAGCAATATAGTTGCTTTGCCAAAGAGCCAAAAGACTTTTTCTAGTTCCAATAATCATATTCTTTTTCATTACCTAGATCGTCCCCTTTATTGTTGTCTAGCAAGAATAACTCACTTATCATTTTGCGATAGCGTTCTTCATCACAAGTGCCGGCAACAGCGTTCATGGCCGTCATAGGTTCTCGTAGAAATTTATGGGTCAACCGCTGAGTCATTAAGTCAATAATATGGCGTTGATCATGAGTAAGTTCGGGCATTTTAACAAAAGCATGTTTAAGAACACGTTGGCGCATAAGATCCATCTTATCCCCTAGGCGTAGCATAACGGGACGCATTGATAAATAACGCAGTCTTTCTTTGAGCCCTTGCACTTCTTCTTCAATGATTTGTTCAGCAGTTTCAGCTTCTATTGCCCTCATAGCTTTATTGGTATCCACAACGTCTTCTAAGTCATCAATGTTGTAGAGGAAGACTCCTTCCATCTGACCAACTTCAGGAGCTACATCTCGAGGAACGGCTATATCAATTAAAATTAAAGGACGATTTTTACGCATGGGTAAGATTTTTTCCATGCCTTTTTGCGTAATTATATAATGTGTTGCTCCAGTGGAAGTTATTATAATATCAGCTTGGGCGGCACTAGCCCAGAAAGCTTTAAAATCAATGGGAATGCCTTGATATTTTGTCGCTAAAGCGGCGGCTTTTAAAGGGTCACGATTAGCAACAAAAATATTTTTCGCACCTTTATCGCAAAGATGGCGTGCGGTTAATTCGCCCATGTGTCCGGCCCCAATTATAAGCACATTAGCTGTGGTGAGGTCTCCCACTGTTTTAATGGCTAAGTCCACTGCGGCAGAAGAAACTGATACTGAGTTGTAAGCAATACGTGTTTCTGTGCGAACGCGTTTGCCAACGGCAATGGCACGATGAAACAGCGTGTTAAGAAAGGTGCAGGTCATGCCTTGGCGACGGGCAATACTATAAGCATTCTTAATTTGGCTGAGTATTTGTCCTTCACCAATAACTAGAGAATCCAAGCTGGAAACAACTCGGAAAAGGTGTTTTACACAGTTTACGCCTGTTAGGTTATAGAAATGTTCCTGGTTATAATGGTCACCGGCAATGTGTTTTAGAAGGTGGCGGATAAAAGATAACCCATCTTCCGGTTTTTCTAATACCAGATAAATTTCCGTTCTATTACAGGTAGATAAAAGTACAGCTTCAGAAAGAAACTCTGAAGCGCGTAAACGCCTTAAAATAGCTTCCGTGCGTTCGGCAGAAAAGTTAAAGCGTTCACGAACTTCAACTGGTGCTGTTTTATGGTTTAGGCCTAAAACTATTAATTGCATTGGTAATGCTCTCCTTTGCTTTTTCAATATTACCGGTACGTACTAGCTGCATAATTTTTGGTGTTAGCATGTTTTGCCAAAGCGTTTCTCGTTCTTGGGATGTTGATGGTATTTTTTTTATATTTTTACGGATTTCCAAAAGAAAATCTGCAAATGCAGCAAAATTATCTCCGTATGAATCATGCAATTCTCGCGTTATTAGTTTGGTCAAAGCTGGTGTTCCACCAGTGGCTACCGTAAAAACAAGGTTACCTTTTTGTAAGGTACCCGGTACAGTGAAGTTTCCTAAGTCGGGATTGCTACTAACGTTAACCAATTGGTTATGTGAGGCTGCTTCAATTGCTATGGCTTCGTTAACAGAGGCATTGTCTGTAGCAGCAATGACTAGAAAGGCTCCTTTGGTATCACCTGGGATAAAATTACGCTGCAATAGTGTGATAAGCCCGTTTTTAGCATAGTCAAGTAATTCCGGTGTTACCTGCGGAGCCACAAGCGTAATTTTAGCGCCTGCCTGCAACAGGCTTTTAACTTTGCGCAAAGCTACCTTGCCACCACCAATGACAGTGCAGGATTTACTTTGTATGTGAAGTTGAATAGGATAAGTAAAACTGTTTTTTTCCAAAATAAAACCAGCCTTCATTAGTACAATTACAATATAAGAAACCAATAATATAATAGCATAAAATGAGACTTCTTTCTACATAGAACTGCATTACGATAAAGCTAGTATTAATTACCGTTGAACACATCATAAAAAAGTTCTTGCCAAATTGTTGTAAATAATGTAAT
>JAAYAE010000267.1 GCA_012719555.1 Acholeplasmataceae bacterium
GTTCTCTACTTAATACAGACAGTGTGGAATCAAATTATTCTCTTACTGCTAAAGAGATGGTCCTAAGCGGCAACTGGGTGTCCCCACAAATTTATGGGCGATTTTGGTATGATAAACCGATAATGGCTTATTGGATGATAGCTGCGGGCTTTAAAATTTTTGGCTTCACGGAATTTGGGGCACGCTTTTTCCCTGCCCTTACCGGTCTCTTGGGGCTATTATTAGCTACTTGGGGCGGTAAAAAGTTGTATTCGGAAAAAGTTGGGTTTTATAGTGGCGTGATTTTACTAACGACAATAGAGTTTTTTTTGATTTCAAAATCTATTCTTACTGATGGAGCATTGTTTGTGTTTTTCAACGGTGCTTTGTTATTTTTTTATTTGGCATACTCCGGTAAAAATAAAAGCTATTATTATGGTACCTATGCTTTGGCCGCACTAGCGACGTTAACTAAAGGACCAATTGGGTTTTTACTGCCGGGACTTATTATAGTATTATTCCTTTTATGGGAGCGCAACTGGCGAGAATTGGGTAAAGCAAAACTGTTTACGGGTATTATTTTATTTTTATTGCTGGCTGCTCCTTGGTATGTGGCTATGATACATTTACATGATGATTTTATAGGGAGTTTTCTGGGAACACATAATTTCTTGCGGGCCACAGTATCTGAACATCCAAAAGACAATGTAATTTATTACTACCTAATGATAAACCTTGCGGCTTTTTTCCCGTGGGTGGGTTTTGTTCCTGGCATGCTCAAAAACATATTTAGGAAAACCGGCAAATGGGTGATGCCGCAAGCCAGAGAAAAGTTTCTTTTACTTTGGGTTTTCGTTATATTTTTCTTTTACCAAAATATGGCTACTAAGTATATTACGTACACTTACCCCATACTTTTACCCCTAGCATATTTAGTGGCAGCATATTTTGCAGAACAAAAAGAGCGCTTGGCTATTAAAGGAGTTTTGGTGTACAATTTATTGTTTTTTGGCATTTTGACTGCCGCCTCGCAATGGATTAAAGGAAATCGCCCAGATTTAGTGAATAACATACAAGAAATATTTTTTCTGTCCGCAGCTTGTTTTCTTATATATTTGGTGGGTTGTATTGCAACATGGAAACGAGGAAACGATTGGGTAAAAACGATTACGGTTATTGCCATTGCGGGATTCTTTTTTAATGTAGCTGCTGCTCAAGTTATCTGTAAACCGCTTTTAAATTTACGTTCTGCCTATACGGCAGCGCTATATTTAAAAAATATGGTACCGTCTGATACCTATATTGTCTCTGCGGGACGCTATCCTACTTCTGCCGTGTTTTATTCTGAGAGGGAGATAGTAACACTAATCGATGAGAAAAACGTTGCTGAGTACGTACCTAAGGCTTATAGCTGGTCTGAAAAGAACGTCATGCCGTTTTCAACCTATAAAGCAGCAAAAACAGTTGAACCTATGGCTGTTATTATTTATAAAGACGATGTAGCTGATTTTATTAAAAAGATACCGCGCCAATGGCAAATACATAAGTTTGACAATCAATGGGTTGTTCTTACAGAAAAATAAGTGAGCAGGTGTGCACATGGCAAAATCAGAAAATCAAAAACTGAAAATGTTGTATATTCAAAAAATGTTGCTGGAGTGTACGGATGAGAATCATACCTTGACCGTTAATGACATTATTGAGCGGTTGGCAGAACTTGGTATTAATGCTGAGCGGAAGAGCATCTATGAAGATATTAAAGATTTGCAGTCATTCGGTATGGATATACTTTGTATTCGCAGCCGTTCAAATAAATATTTTTGTGGTGCCAGAGATTTTGAATTGCCGGAACTAAAACTTTTAGTAGATGCTGTGGTGGCGTCTAAATTTATTACCAAAAAGAAGAGCCTGGAACTTATCAAAAAACTGGAACGGTTAACTGGTTATTATCAGGGAAAAGAATTGCAAAGACAGGTTCAAGTAAAAAACCGCATTAAAAATATGCATGAAACCATTTACTATGTCGTAGATAAACTACATCAAGCAATTGCTAATAAAAAACAAGTGTCTTTTAACTATTGGGAATGGAATTTAGAAAAACTAGAGAAAGTACGCAAAAATGGTGATAAGTATATTACCAGTCCCTGTGCTCTTTGTTGGGATAACGATAACTATTATTTAGTTGCCTATAGCAGTAAATACAAAGATTTTGTGCACTACAGGGTAGATAAAATGGCTGATGTTCGTATTTTGGAAACAGGCTGTGATTTTACAGGAATGAAAAAAAACTTTGATATTAATACCCATACCAGCAAGTATTTTGGTATGTATTCAGGTAAGACTGAAAAAGTTGGTATTTACTTTGATAATTCTTTAGCTGGCGCCGTTATAGACAGGTTTGGCAAAGAAGTTGTTATTAAAAAAACTGATAGCGTGGGATTTACTATTGAAGTAGACATTGTTATAAGTCCGGTGTTTTTTGCCTGGCTAGTGGGATTTGGTGATAAGGTGCAAATTTTAGCGCCGGAGTCATTGGTTAAAGAATTCAAGGGCTATTTGAAAAATATAAGCAAATTATATTAAATGGTATTGTTGTTACAGAGTAGTTCTAGTATTGGAGACGAATAAATATGGACAAAAAGTTTTTTGGATATTTAAATACACAGGAATATATTAAGTTTCTCATTACTAAGGATGAACTAACCACAGGGAATACTGAGCGTTATTTTGAGCTTTTGCGTTATGTAGGTGAAAACATAGACTTTGCTAGAAAGTTTTGTGGAAAGTTTGTGCTTTACTTTGATGATTACCCTGAACAGGAAATTTGGCAAGAATCATTAATAAAAACATTTATAAGGGAGCTTAATGCAAAATTTCCTTATATGCTTTATTTAGCAGAAAAAGAAGCAGGGACTTTGAAACTGCTCACTATTTTAGAATGTACAAACGGTGAAATTAGTGGAGAAAATATAGCTA
>JAAYAE010000268.1 GCA_012719555.1 Acholeplasmataceae bacterium
AATATACCCTAATATACCAAACTATATTTAGTCTTTGTGAAAAATAACTCATTTACTAAAATAGCGTTTTGCCCAGGCTAGGGCTGTAGTGGTATGAGCGAGCCCACCATCTGCTGTTTCCCTGAGCGCACATGGCATTTTATCCCCTACTTCTTTCATAGCATCAATTGCTTCGTCGGCCGGTATAAAGCTTGTAATTCCCGCCAAGGCCATTTCTGCCGCCAAAAGGGCTTGCATAGCACTGCCTCCGTTACGTTTGATGCAGGGTACTTCTACCAATCCTGCCACAGGGTCACAACCCAATCATAGCATGTTTTTTAAGACAATGGCAACTGCATGTCCAACTTGCTCAGGTGTACCGCCCAGCATGCTTACAGCCGCTCCTGCCGCCATAGCTCCTGCGCTGCCGCATTCAGCCTGACAACCACCCATAGCTCCTGATAAAGAGGCACGACTGGCAATTACCATTCCTATATTACCGGCAACAATTAAACCTTTTTGCAAATCTATATTGCTAAGATTGCGATGTTTCTTGAGTGCGAAAAGAACTCCCGGCAGTACTCCACTAGCACCTGCTGTAGGTGCTGCCACTATTCGCCCCATAGCAGCATTGGCTTCGGACACTGCCAAGGCATAAACCAAGGCATCTTGCGCCACAGGACCTAAAAGACTTTGATATTTTGGTTTTGCCATAGCTTCAGCTAGAGCCTTAGCACTGCCACCTGTTAAGCCGCTACGTGACTTTACTCCCGTTAAGCCAAAAGCAATAGACTCTTGCATGACTTGAAGCATTTCCTGCATTTTGGCTTCCAAGGCAATAGGCGCCGTGTCCATTTCTTTGGCATTATCGGCTAGCATAACTTCATAAAGAGCCTTATTTTCTTTTTGTGCCAACTCAATGTATTTTTCTAAAGATAATTTATCATTTACCATAGCTATCCTCACAACACCTTATTTATAAATCGTACAGACTCAACATTTTTAGTTTCTTTTAATGCTTTTATTGCCTCTTCAGGAACCGTCTGATCACATTCTATGATCATGGTAGCAGAACCGCCTTTATTAGTGCGAAATACGCGCATACCGGCGATATTTATCTTATACTCTGATAGTTTACCGCTAACTAAAGCAATCACTCCCGGGCGATCCTTGTGCACGATTAATACCCCAGGCAATGCTCCATTTAGTTCCACGGGAAAATCGTCTATTTCTGTGACACGCACCTGTCCTCCCCCAATAGAAGAACCGGTAACCGTACAAGTTTTTCCTGAAGCACCTTCTAACTGAAAACGCACTGTATTAGGATGCGTTAGTTCCCCTAGATCAATAGTAGAGAAATTATACTGTATGCCATTTTGCTCTGCATAAATATCTGCTTCCGGGATTCTGGCATCGTCCGGCATCCAGCCCATGAGACCTGCTAATAGTGCCATATCGGTACCATGTCCGCGATAAGTTCTGGCAAAGGAACCGTGCAAAGCAATGTCTGCCTTAACAGGTTGTTCGCCTAAAATAGAAATCGCTAATAAACCCAGCCGCACCGCTCCTGCCGTATGGGAACTGGAAGGCCCAATCATAACCGGACCTATAACATCTAATAAATTCATTTTCTCACCTCTTAATTAGCAAAAATGCCCCTACAACATTATCATAGCCGACAACATTGTACAGGCATATATTTGCATTAAATTCCCGGAAGGGATCGATGTGCAAGACCTACGCACAACTCATTTAAATTCAGCACCCCAACCGCCATAAATACGGCGACACAAATATGCTCGCCATTGCGGGCAATGCCTATTTTCCCGCCTACGTTAAAGCCGATGGCTTTAAGTTTAATCTGTTCCAGAGCGTCCTGTGTTGCACCGGCAACTGCGCCGGCGCCTAAATGATTATCCGCTACTAAGTTTTGTCTCTCGGCAGCAACTACCGCTCTTTCAACTATCTTTACGATAGATTGTATGAACTCTCCACCAAAATCTACAGCTGTAGAATGAATGTCTTTGGCAGCTAATTCTTCTTTTACTCGTTGTTCTTCCTCGCGGCTTTCAGTAATCGCTATTTTCAGAGCCGCCCTGCCTACTTCCAAACTACTATGCTTCTTTTCCATTTTAATCTTCCTCTTCTAATTTCGGTACTTTAATCGGTGTAGGATCAACCACATAAACTATCAAGAAAGTAATTACACAAATAACCCATTCGAAATAAATAACGTCCTTGAATACATGTAATGCCGGTAGATATGCCCAGGCTACTATACCGATAAGTCCAACTACAGTAGTATAAAAAGCGGCATTCTTTTTGCACAGACTAGGAGCAAATACAGTGAACAGAAAGATAACCGTTAGCGGTGCCGTCATAGACAATCCTGCTAACATAGTTTTTAAAATTCCTACAGCATTAAAGGCCAGCCATAAAGTTAATATACCACAACCCAAAACAGTAAGACGATTAACCAACATGAATTGCTTATCACTCACACTAGGATGTAAAAATCTCTTATAAATATCTTGCGCAAACAAAGTCCCTGCTGCCAGCAGTATTGTGCAAGCCGTAGAAACATCAGCAGCCCACATAGCAGCCAGCGTTACACCGGAAGCCCAAGGGTTCAAGCTCATAACAACCTTTGGTAACGCCATGGTTGCTGAGATGTCCGGAAAGGATACTCTGGCAACAATACCCAGAAGGGCACATAAAAACCCTATAGGGAAAATTAAAGCTGCACCGTAAAGAAAACCTCTTTTTGCTGTTTTAGCATCTTTTGCTCCACAGGCAATCTGCACAGGTCCTTGAGCAGTAATGGCCTGCGTAATCATAACTACAAAAAAGGCAAGAATAGCCGACAGCGACATGCCAGCCACCGGACTTAGCATATTCTGTGCTTGAGGAAGAGCTGCCTGCAAAGCATCTAACCCGCCAACACTGCTAACAGAAGTATAGGCAGAATATAATACCCCTAAATAAATCAACAATACACTAACAATATTTGATAGTCCTGAAGACCATAATCCCCCAATTAAAGTAATACCTATAAATACTACTGCACTGGTTAGCATGCCACCTTTAAAGGAGAATACCTCAGGCAGCAATGCGGACAAAATAGCACCGCCTGCCAAATACTGCAAAGAGGTAATAACCAGCATGATAATAACTAAACCTAAGGCACTGATTAAACGGCCCTTAGTATCATAGTAACGTTCAAATAATTCAGGAATCGTAGTAGCTTTTAAAGCTCTATATTTCCCAGCAGCTACAAGTCCCATAACAATTGCTCCTGCTGACCACGCTGCATTATACCAGCCCGCCGCCATACCTATGTTATAAGCTTTTTCTGCTACACCTACAGTAGAAGCAGCTCCTACGGCTAAGCCTGTAATATTAACTGCGATAAGTAAAGAAGACAATTTGCGTCCTGCGAACAAATACTCTGTGGACCCCTTATCTGCCTTTTTCTTTGCCCAAAAACTAATACCGAACAACAATACAATGTACGCACAAACAATAAATAACTGAATTGACACCTTCCACACTACCCTTCTACAAAAATAAATTAGAAATTCTTAACGCCATACTACCTTCCTACATTACTGCCTACAAAATTTACCTCTTCATTATAACAACAAAACACCATAAAAAAAAGAAGATTATTCTGTATACTTGCTATTTATATGAAAATTACGTTAAAATAGTTATATTGATAGGAATTTTACAACTTTTTGTCGAACAGTACATACATTCCGGAGTATGTATTTGCATAACTGCCGTTTATGTATAATAACTACGCTAAATTAATAAATCCCCCTAAAGAAAGGAGGCGCACACTATGTACAGAATCTTCAAAAGCACAACAACCGGTATTGCTGAACTAGAACTAGAAGAACTAGAAAAGGGTATTTGGATTGATATAGTTAGCCCCTCTTCCGAAGAACTAAAAGAAATAGCTGCCAAAACCGGCATACAAATGGACTTTCTCTCCGCAGCTTTGGATGATGAGGAAAAATCCCGTATTGAAATTGAACAAGATCAGATGCTGGTTTTGATAGATATTCCTTTACTTCGCAGTAACAATGACTATGACACTATACCGCTAGGTATTATAATTACCGCCAATTATGTAGTTACTGTTTGTTTGGAAGTTAATGCTGTTTTGGCTGATTTTTCAGCACCCAACCATAAACTTTTCAGCACTTACAAAAAAACACGTTTTTTATTCCAAATACTCTACAAATCTGCTACCCTATACCTGAAATATATCCGCAACATTAATCGTCGTACAGATGAATTAGAGCAGCATCTACGTAAATCTATGGAAAATGCTGAGCTTTTTAACCTGCTTGATGTGCAGAAATCCTTAACGTATTTCTCTGCCTCTTTACGCAGCAATTATATTGTAACAGAAAAACTTTTGCGCCTACGTTCCACCAGCCAATTAAAACCTCTTCTTAAAATTTATGAAGAAGATGAGGACTTGTTGGAAGACGTTATAATTGAGTACAAACAGGCTATTGAAATGGTTGAAATGTATAGTCACATTTTAAATAGCATGATGGAAGTATTCGCTTCAATCATTAATAATAATATGAACTTAGTAATGAAATTTTTAGCCGGCGTAACAATTCTCTTGGCTATTCCCACTGTATTATCCGGTCTTTGGGGCATGAACGTACCGGTTCCTTTTAGTAATGACCCTAACGCTTTCTATATGGTTAGTGCCATTGCTATGACCATTGCCGGCAGCTTTGCCTATTTTTTATGGAAGAAAAATATGTTCTAACGAAATAAGGAGCGAAATATGTCATTAATTATAGCCGAACAATTAAAAGCCGGCATTATTTTAGGTGATAATGAAAATGGTGAATATGTTTATATGCCCGGTAGCGAAATCGGAGTAGAAAACCCTATGTGCATCTTTGAAAAAGGCAAAGAAAAAGAAGATTTGCATATAGATGATGCTGTGGAACTGGTCAAACGTCTCAGCCTCATACCGGTTAGGCATCCCCGCTATGGAAAAA
>JAAYAE010000269.1 GCA_012719555.1 Acholeplasmataceae bacterium
CCCTTGCCTTAGTCATTTCGTGTTTACTTGCAACGTCTTGAATTCTAACATATTCTGCCGGTGCTGGCAACTCCAAACGTTCACAAATCTTATCTGCCATTTTATCAGAAGTTCCAATAATCAGCAAGTTTTTTACTCCACTTTTTCGCAAAGCCATTTTTACGGAATTTTGATGCTCTTTATCCATAAATATGGCACGTTTTACTGCCTGAACTTTATTTTGTTCGCTTTTCGCAGAACTCCCAGCCAAGATCTTTGTGCCTTTTATTAAAAGACCATCATCAATAATAGCTTCACTTCCGTAATCATGCGCTACAGTCAAAGCTCTATAACTTTTTCCTGTCCCGCTAGGACCTACAAATGCAACTACGCGCATGGTGTGTTCTCCTACGGAATAAAGTATTATAATTCACTACATCAAAAAACAAAATATACCACCTTTTTTAAGTTTCATTGAGAAGAGTACTCAAATCAATAACATCTCTACTACTTCCATTCTACCACATTTTTTATATTATTATATAGTACTTTAAATTCTCCTAATCCCACAGGATAGCGGTCCGGATTACCATGAAAATCAGACCCGCCACTAGTAAGTAAATTAAGTTTTTCGGATAAATTAAACCACTGAGTGACTTCATTATTACAGACAGCTGAGGGATGCCAAACTTCAATGCCATTGAAATTGCATGCTTTAATTACTCTTTCTACTAAGTCTAAATTATGCAATTCAGAAGGATGTGCTAAACAAGCAATGCCACCTGATTCATGAATAAGGTTAACAACATCTTGTGGAGGCAATTTTTCTTGTTGACAAAAACATGGCTTACCACGAGCAATAAGCGTATCGAAAACTTCTTGCTCAGTTTTAAAATATCCTTTTGCTACCATTACGCGAGCAATATGAGGTCTACCAATACTTTTGCTTAGTTTTGCCTCAGCAACTACTTCCGCCTGCCCAATTTTATATCCTAAAGCATTTAATTTTGCAAGCATATTTTTTATACGTCCAACTCTGCCGTTACGTATCCATTTCATCGCCTCATCAAGTTCCTTGAAATAGGGATTAACATGATAGCCTAAAATGTGAACATCTTTGTTTTCAAAATAAGTGTCTATTTCTACACCACAAACAAGTTTACTCTTATACTTTTTACCGTCGATATATTTTTTTGCTTGAATGTATCCTTCAATATTATCATGGTCAGTAATAGCAAAGGCCTTCAATTGTGCTGTTTCTTCCATTTTCACTATATCTTCAGGTTTATAAACTCCATCGGAAGCAGTTGTATGAATATGTAAGTCTGCTAACATTATTTATTCTCCCTAGCTAGTGCCACCAAAGTTGCCACACCCATGCCTGTAGCTCCTTTAATCCAGAAGCCATCAGTTTTTTGCATAGTTGCCGTTCCACCAATATCCAAATGCGCCCAAGGAATATTATTTGTTATAAATTCACCAATAAACAAACCTCCTGTTATGGCATCCCCCGGACGACCGGCACAATTAAGAAGATCGCCTGTATCACCTTTTAATCTTTCTTTCAGTTCAGGTAAAGAAGGTAGCTGCCAATAACTTTCTCCTGCTTTTTTCCCGGCAGCAATAATATCGGAACAAAGCATATCGTCATTCCCAACAATGCTGGCGGTTACATTGCCTAAAGCAATGATGCAAGCGCCCGTCAAAGTTGCAATGTCGATTACCTTAGCAGCCCCCTGCTGACAGGCATACCAAACAGCATCCGCTAAAACCATACGACCTTCTGCATCAGTATTTACAATCTCAATAGTTTTTCCACTAGCAGATACTACTACATCCCCTGGGCGTATTGCCGAACCTGAGGGCATGTTTTCTGCGCAAGAAGCCACAGCCATAATATTAACGGGCAGCTTTAATTCAGCAATAGTTTTAATCGCGCCCAAAACAACCGCAGCACCTGTCATATCATCTTTCATCTCACCCATATCAGCTGCCGGCTTCAAAGATATGCCACCGCTGTCAAATGTAATTCCCTTGCCTACATACGCAGTGTAAGGGCTTCCAGCACCAGCACCACTATACTTTAAAGTTATGAGCTTTGGCTCGTGAATTGACCCCTGTCCAACTGCTAAAATTGCACCCATACCCTTTTTTACCAGCTCTTTTTTGCCTAAAATTTCACATTCAATATTTAAATCCTTTGCTATTTTTTGTGCCGCGTCAGCCATAACAGAAGGATTAACAATATTAGCCGGCCTATTAACTAAATCTCGCACCCAGCAAATATTTTCAGCTAATAAAGCTGCTTCTGCAATAATTTTTTCTCCATCATTAACTTTAACCGTGAAAATATATTCCAATCTGTTTTTTGCGGTTTTTTCACTCTTGCATTCTGTGAACTTATACGCACCTAACATCAAGCCCTCAACCATTGCGCCCAAGGTTTCATTATTACTAACCATTGGTGCCACAACAGCAACTCTATTATTTATGGTATTATCAATATAACGTACTGCGTTACCTGCAGCTTTACGTAAAATATTAGCTGAAAAACTGGCGGTTTCCCCTAAGCCACACACAATAACCTTTACTAAATTTCCCTGAAAATCTATAAATCCTGTGGTTATTTCCTGTTCCGCACATAATTTTTCCTTTTGTCTATAAAGTTTTTCCAAAAAGCCTCTCTGTTCCCAAACTCCCAACTTTGTAATATCATCTTTTCCCAAAAAATATATTACAACATTACAATCTGACAAATCCTTCAACTGCGCAATCTCCATTTTCACTGTATCTGCCTCCATTTTTCTTATTATTGGATATTCGACAATAACGTCAAAAATACCTTCCACCAATATGATGGAAGGTATTTTTTAACTATAATCTATTCCATTAAACCACTATCTTTTAATGCTTTTGTTACTTTTATTCTTTCTTCTTCAGTAAGGTTGCAAAGTGGTAAACGGAAGGGTCCGGCATTAAATGGCGTTAACATAGTAACCGCTTCTTTAATTGGAATCGGATTGCTCACAATAAACATAGCTTGTGCTTGTGGCAGCATTTTCCTGTTAAGCTCCATGGCTGCTTTTACTTCACCTTTTTCATAAGCTTTCATCAACTCTTGTAACAACTCACCGCCCACGTTGCTCAAAACGCTAATGAGACCGGTAGCGCCCACAGACATAAAGGGAAGAATTAACAAATCATCA
>JAAYAE010000270.1 GCA_012719555.1 Acholeplasmataceae bacterium
ACTAGTCTTAAAAATTTAAAAACAGACTATATAGATGTTTATCAATTACATAACCCTAAAGAGTTGCCTAATCCGGAAGATCAGGAAGGCCTTTATGCAGGGTTACTGGAAGCGAAGGAAAAAGGCATGATTCGCTTTATCGGTATAACAAATCATGATATAAAAAATGCCGTGCAGGCAGCAGAATCAAAATTGTATGACACTATACAATTTCCCTTGAATTCTATTTCAGCGGAGGCAGATTTAAAACTTATTGATGTATGTAAAGAAAACGGCGTTGGTGTTATTGCCATGAAGGCTTTATCTGGTGGATTAATTACTAATGCTGCTAGTACCTTTGCATTTTTAAGACAATTTGATAATTTGGTACCAATATGGGGAATTCAAAAAATATCTGAATTGGATGAGTTTATAGAGTTAGAAAAGAATCCTCCTGTCTTGGACGCAGCAATGTGGAAAATTATACAACAAGATAGGGCTGAACTTGCAGGAGATTTTTGCCGAGGATGTGGATATTGTCTGCCCTGTCCGGTAGGGATAGAAATACCTACCCAAGCAAGAATATCATTACTATTAAAGCGGGCACCTTACCAAAAATTCATGGAAGACAGCTTTAAGGAAAAAATGGATTTAATCAATAATTGTATAGAATGTGGACACTGTAAACAAAATTGCCCATATGGACTTGATACTCCGAATCTTTTGAAGCGGGAACTTAAAAGATACCAGGAATTTTATAATGTTAATGCTCTTAGCTCCATTAAAAACGGCTAATAACTTTTTGCAAATAAAAATACACTCAGCAAAATAATTGCCGTATATTTGTCTACTATGTTTTAATGTTAGCTAAAACAAAAAAGCCCTCTTGCGAGGGTTTTTTAATGTAAACTTGCAAACTGTTACGTTATGGCTAATATATATTATATATAAATTTCTTATTATTTAGTGTTAACCTGATTTTTGAAGCTATTTGCCGGTTAACATTGCAAAACGTAGTTTTTTATCTGTACAATATGATATAATAATAACACTCTTAGAAATTTGGATGGGTTGTGTAAACAGATGGATGAAATTTTGAGAATGATGGTACCGCTACTTGAGGGGTGTCGCATTACTGTAGCACTTTTTGCTGTAACCTTGTGTTTGTCTATTCCTCTTGGATTGCTTTTGGCTTTGGCACGTATTTCTGATATAAAACCACTTAATATGGCTGTCGAATTTTATAATTGGATTATGCGTGGAACACCACTAATGTTACAACTTTTGTTTGTGTATTTTGCCTTACCTGCATTTGGTATTAGGCTTCCGGACGTAACCTCAGCACTTTTGGCTTTTGTATTGAATTATGCGGCGTATTTTGCAGAAATTTTCCGTGCCGGCATTCAATCTATTCCTAAAGGGCAATACGAGGCAGCAAAAACTTTAGGATTTACCTATGTGCAGACTATGCGACGTATTATTGTTCCACAGATGATAAAAAGGGTTTTACCTCCTATAGGGAATGAAACTATTACTTTGGTTAAAGATACATCTTTAGTTTATGTATTAGCTATGAATGATCTATTGCGAGCAGCACGTACCATTGTACAAAGAGAGTTTGATATGACACCTTTTTTTATTGCAGCTTGTTTTTATTTAGTGATGACCTTTGGGGTTACCAGAGTGTTTAATTGGCTAGAGAAACACTACGCTAGATATGAGGAGTAGGTGGGAAATATGAATGAAGCTATAATAAAGATGGAAAATGTTAAAAAGAGTTATGGTGAGTTGGAAGTCTTAAAAGGAATTACCTTAGAGCTTGGCCGTGGCGAGGTAGTTGCAATTATTGGACCATCCGGTTCGGGAAAAAGTACACTTTTGCGCTGCTTAAATCGTTTAGAAGTAGTTAATGGTGGTTCTATTTCTATTGAAAATAATTATTTAGTCAAAGATGGCGAATATGCTTCCGCTGTTGAATCTAGGAAAATATGCGGAAAAATGGGCATGGTTTTTCAGCAGTTCAACTTATTTCCTCACATGACGGTTTTAGAAAATCTTTTAGAGGCTCCATTAGTTGTTAAGAAACAGTCTAGAGAAGAAATTATGCCTATAGCCCTAGAACTTTTGGCCAAAGTAGGTTTGGACGACAAAGCTAACGCATATCCTAATCAGTTATCAGGGGGCCAACAACAAAGGGTGGCTATTGCTAGGGCTTTGGCGATGAATCCTGATATTATGCTTTTTGATGAACCTACATCATCTTTGGATCCTGAACTTACAGGAGAAGTTTTAAAGACTATGCGTAACTTGGCTGATGGAAATATGACCATGGTGGTTGTTACACATGAAATGGGTTTTGCCAGAGAAGTTGCCAAGAAGGTAATCTTTATGGCTGATGGTATTGTGCAAGAACAAGGGACCCCGGATGCTATTTTTGATAATCCTAAAAATGAACGGTTACAAACATTTTTGCAGAGTATTCTTCGCTAGAAG
>JAAYAE010000271.1 GCA_012719555.1 Acholeplasmataceae bacterium
GGGAATAATAATAAATTTTGGTATAAAACATTCCAAACGGGTCATAATCGAAATAAAAACTACTGCGTCGGCAACAGACAGTTAACGGAGGTGAAGAATGTTGAAGCAAAAATATTGGATGCTAAGGTGCGAAGAAATTGAACCTGAACTACAAAAAATAATAAATGAGTATTTAAAGAAACTTAGCCTTGAGAATAAAGCCGAAGCGACTGTTATAAAATACCGGAGTGTATTAAAGCAGTTTTTCATTAAATATAATAAGCCTTTGAAAGAAATCACGGCTGATGATGTGCTGAATTGGGTTAATGCATTAAATACTGAAGGAAAAAGCCCTAGAACAGTATTGCTATACATTAATGGTCTAGATGGTTTCTTTTCATTCTGCTATGAAGAAGAATATGTTGATGCAATACTAGTAAAAAAAAGGTGGCGTCCGAAATTGTCAAAGGCGCTGCCAAAGTATCTAACCAGTCCGGAAGTAGCCAGATTGAAGCTTAATGCTGAAAAGCTCTGTATAAGAGACCGGGCAATTGTTATTTTCGCTCTCTCGTCAGGCTGCAGGCGTTCAGAGATTTCAAACTTAAACATTGAAAACATAGACCTTGACAACCGGACCGCGTTAGTAACAGGAAAGGGCGATAAAGAACGCAAGGTGCATTTTTCCGAAGAGTGTGCGTTATTAATAAATGAATACCTTAGTAATGATCCGAGAAATGAAGGACCGTTATTTCTGAACAAATATGGAACAAGACTAAGTGATGCCAGAATCTACGAAATCGTTGTTAAACTAAGGGGAATGGCTAATCTTCCATCAAATTTCAGTCCCCACTGGTTAAGGCATACCTATGGGCGCGAGATGATGTCTAGAGGTGCTGATATCAACTTTATCGCAGAAGAGCTTGGGCACTCAAATCTGGACACGACACGCGTATACACCAAGATTCCGACTGACGAATTAATAGCTGAGTACAATATATATATGGAGTGAGGAAAATGCAAAAAACTCTGGAGGTTATAGATTATTACTTTAAAGACCACAAAACACGGTTCAGTGATAATACAGTGAGAGTATATTATCGTTCATTGAAGCAGTTTTTCGGTTTTATAGAAAAGCCAATCGACGCAGTCAAAACAGCTGATATCAGAAGCTGGCTTAACGAGCTTGACGAATCGGGGTTTAGTGTAAGAACAAAACGCATAAAGCTAATATCCCTTAGGCTATTTTTTCGGTATGCCTTTGAGGAAGGGATAATCAAGAAAGATCCGGCCTACAATATTAAGATCAAGTTGACAGATGATTCGAAACCTCATTATCTAAATAAACGCCAACTTGCTGAGCTATTTGAAGCCTCAAAACACTCAAAAAGGGACCGCGCGCTTATACATACATTATATGTAACCGGAGTAAGGATCAGCGAATTGTTAAATATCCGGCTGGAGGATATAAAATGGGATACCCGTCAAATTTGGATACGAAAGGGGAAAGGGAATAAAGAACGGTTTGTCCTATTCACAGCAGAATGCGCCGAGCGCCTTAAAGAATACCTGAAGACAAGAAAACAAAAGTCTCCTTATCTCTTTTGCAACAACCGCGGAGGGCGACTTAGCACAGAATGGGTACAAAAAATATTTAGGGATTATTCTCAAAAGCTTGGGTTTAAGGTAACGCCGCACATGCTACGCCATACCTTTGGGGCTCACCTTGCAGAAAAAGGCATGAAACAAACACATATCCAAGATTTACTCGGTCATGAGAGCCTAAATGCAACTAGAGTGTATACTAGATTAACCGATGAAGCTCGCAAAACAAAGTACGATAGTTATCAAATATAAAAAGTAAGGGGGAACATTAGAGTATGAAGAAATACTGGATTGTTGAAAACGAGAACATTCATCCAGAAAACCTGGAAATTCTAAACGAATACCTATTGGATTTGAAACTTACAAACAAGAGTAAACAGACTATTATGGAATACTCGTGGTTCCTGCAAAGGTTTTTGATATTCATTAATAAGCCAGTGACTGACTTGGTTTCAGACGATATTTTCGACTGGACTAATGAGAAATGCGGTTGTTTGAAGCCTGCTACCAAAAACCGGCATTTAGCTGTAATATCAGCATTTATTCAGTTTTGCCAACAAGAAGAATACTTAAGCGAAGACGTACAAGTGAAAAGCAGGTGGAGGCCGAAACTGCCTAAGACGCAGCCTAAGTATTTGGACAAGGAAGAATTAGCAAAAGTAAAGCTGGCAGCGGAAAACTTTAAACTAAGAGACAGGGCCTTATTTGAATTTCTCTTGACTTCTGGCAGTAGAGTAGGGGAGGCTGTCGGATTAGACATTGAGGATTTGGACCTGGAAAACAGAACAGCACGGGTAACTGGAAAAGGTAATAAAACCAGGGATGTTCATTTTTCAGAATCATGTGCTCTGCTGCTGGAAAAACTGTTAGAAAATCATCCTGGGAATACTTCTGTGGTGTTTCTGAATAGGTGGGGTAACCGGATGCATGTAAGAAGTGTTCAAAATATAATGGCAAAAATCGGCGAAAAAGCCGGGCTTAATCGCAAGCTGACCCCCCATTGTCTACGGCACACGTTTTCCACTTACATACTTTCTAAGGGTGCAGACATTGAATTCATATCAGAAGAATTAGGGCACGCTAATTTGGCAACGACTAGTATTTATGCGCGGGTGTTGGGCGAACAGGTTGTTGCGACTTACAGAAAGTGCATGGGTTAATAGGGAGTGAAACGAATATGAAAGAAACATTCGATATGATCAAAAAGTTTAGTAAAGATTATGAACTCAGGTTAAGCTCAGGGACATTAAGAAATTACGTTTATGATCTTAATTGCTTCTTCAATTATGTGCAAAAAGGATATGAAACAATAAAGTCAAGTGATGTAAGAGAATGGCTGAAAAACATGATGAATGATGGTTTAAAGCCTAGCACAATTAAGAATAAGATTTGTTGTCTGAAAAGCTTTTTTCTTCCATTGCCGAGTATATCGACGACCAATAC
>JAAYAE010000272.1 GCA_012719555.1 Acholeplasmataceae bacterium
CTACAAAGATTGCGGATTTTTTTATATACCGAGTATTTTTTTTACTGTGCTTTCCAGCTCTGTTTTTTCTATAACCTCTTCGTGAAGCACCGGTAAATTCTCAAGTTCAGCCATCTGTGGCGGAACAGTAAGGCCGGAAATTTCAGCTAGTCTATTCAATGCTGAAAAAGTGCTAATATTACTAAAATCTTCTTTGGGTTTAATTGCCTCTAAAACAGAATTACTAAACTTAAAGGGACTGGCTGTAGACAATACTATGCAATAGGTATAATCACTGGTCAAAAGCTTATATTTTTCCATGGCGCGCCAAGCTACTGCAGTATGAGGGTCCATAAGATATTTCTCATCTCTATATACATTCCCTATGGTTTCCTTGGTTTCAAATTCATCTACCCAAGTACCAAAGAAATCTTGCAATATTTTACTTTGTAAATTTTTTCCAACATTATAGACGCCGGTTTCATTGAGCTGATTCATCCACTGAGCGACCTGTCCGGAGTTATTTTCTGTTTCCACATAGAGCAACCTTTCTAGATTGCTAGATACCAAAATATCCATTGAAGGAGAAATAGTCTTGTAGAATTCGCGCCGCTTATCATATGTTCCTGTATTGATGAAATCCGTCAAAACTTTATTACTATTGGACGCACAAATGAACTTGTTTACCGGCAGCCCCATGATTTTAGCAAAGAATCCCGCCAAAATATCACCGAAATTGCCCGTGGGCACAGAAAAGTTTATCAAATCCCCAGCCTTGATTCTTCCAGCTTTTACTGCGTCAGCATAAGCACTAAAATAATATACCATCTGCGGAACCAAACGTCCCCAGTTAATTGAATTAGCCGAAGAAAATGAGCAATTATGTTCTTTTAGTTCAAGAGCCAAATTCTTATCACCAAACAGCTCTTTTACACCTGTCTGAGCATCATCAAAATTGCCCTTCACAGCAATAACGTGGACATTTTGACCTTGTTGCGTGATCATCTGGCGTTTTTGAATATCGCTAACACCTTCCTCAGGATAGAAAACGATGACCTCTGTGCCGGGAATATCAGAAAATCCTGCCAGTGCCGCTTTTCCTGTATCACCTGATGTAGCAACAAGAATAACTAATTTCATCTGCTCACCGGTTTTTTTCACAGCTTTAGTAAGCAGCAAGGGTAAAATTTGCAAGGCCATATCCTTAAATGCTGATGTTGGCCCATGCCAAAGTTCCAGAACATCTACATTGTTTTTTACTTGGCGCAAAGGAACAGGAAAACCATTAAACTTATCTTTACCATAAGCCGCAGTCACGCACTCTTTTAACTCAGCGTCTGTAAAGTCTGTTAAAAAGCGACTTAGTACGGTAATCGCACGCTCGCCGTACGGTAATTCACGCATGGCACAAATTTCGGTCATAGATAAACGGGCAAATTCTTGAGGCATAAAAAGACCGCCATCTTCTGCTAATCCTTGAGCAATAGCATGAGCAGAGCAAACCATTTCTGTTTTTCCTCTAGTACTTGTATATAACATTTATATTTCCCAACTTTCTTTTTGAAATAGCATCAACATAATAGCATAAAATAGGGATAAATACCACTATTTTCATTATCCCTTAAACCCTTCAGCCTTTGTCTGTCCTGTTTTCCTTTTTTTAGCAACCGACAGCACAAGTGCTAAATATTTTCAAATTTATTGCCATTTGTTACTCTCAGCAAAGCATCTGCCTTTAGCAGCAATTGCAAGCCTCGCATACCGGCACTTATGGCAATATAAGGCCAATTTGCTGCCGAGCTGTCCAAATATACAGGGTAATGTTTTTTTGCTCCTACAGGGCTCACTCCGCCCCGTATATAGCCGGTAAGCGGTAAAACCTCTTTTAAATGTACCAACTCTGCTTTTTTGTTGCCGCTAGCCTTAGCCAAAGCCTTTAGATTTAACTCCCCGTCACCGGGAATGACTGCGAAAACAATACCGGTCTTGTCTCCACGAACGCATAATGTTTTAAACACTTGACCGGCGGGCATGCCTACTGACTTTGCTACATGGATAGCATCTAAATGTTCCGGATCAACTTCGTATGCTTTTATTTCATACTCTATTTTAGCATCATCTAAAATACGAGCAGCATTAGTTTTCTTAATTTTCATTATAAAGTCCTTCCTCAAAAAAATAATGCGGTACTGAAAAATACCCTATTTAACTTTAACTGTTTTCTTTAATTTACAGCAATTGTTTGCTATAATTAACACATATATTATACCAAATAATCAATTGGAGTTAAAATGAATATTAAAATTGCCTGCGCACAAATTGAAATAATTGCCGGAAATCCTCAGCTCAACGCTGAAACTGCCTTAAAGGCAATCGCTCAAGCCAAAGCCGAACATATTGATGTTCTTTTACTACCTGAACTTTGCATTCCGGGGTATCTTTTGGGTGACTTATGGGAACAGCCGGCTTTTTTACAGGACTGTGCCAATTTTGGAGAAAAGCTAATCGCTGCCTCTGAGGGGATATGCATCATTTTTGGCAATATTGCCACTGATAATTCCAAAGTAAATGAAGATGGCAGAATACGCAAATACAATGCCGCTTTTACTGCTCAAAACGGCAAGCTTATCCAGGGTCCTTTGCCCTACGCTTTTATTATTAAAACTTCTTTGCCTGATTATCGTGAATTTGATGACAGCCGTTACTTTCACAGCTTAGTGAAATTACAGCCGGAACTATCCCCTTATAAAACGGTTGAAGATCTTTTGCAGCCCATAAAAATTGTTATTAAAGGTGAATAAATTAGCTTGGGCGTTATGATTTGCGAAGATGGCTGGACAGAAAACTATCACTTTAATGTTCCGCAAATCTTGCAAAAAAATGGTGCACAACTTCTCTGTAATATTTCGTGCTCACCTTTTACCTTAAACAAGAATCATAAACGTAACAAAGTATTTTCCGCACAGGTTAAAACCTGTAATATACCCCTTTTATATTGCAATAATATCGGCATACAAAATAATGGTAAAAATGTCTTTACCTATGACGGTTGCAGTTGTCTTTATGCTGCTGACGGGCATTTAGTGGCCAATAGCAAACGTTTTGAACCTGATCTTTTAATCTGTGACTTTAATACCCTTAGCGGACAGCTAACCAGCTTGTCCAAACCTCAACCTGATATGAGCGAAACAGAAGAAATATATGCCGCTCTTTATTATGGTGCCAAAAAGTTTTTAGCACAAATGCATATTGAAAAAATGACCATAGGTATCTCCGGCGGTATCGATTCTGCGGTAACTGCTGCCTTTTATATTAACGTCATAGGTCCGGAAAATGTGCTTTTGGTAAATATGCCCTCCCAGTATAATTCGCAAATTACAAAAAATCTAGCAGAAACTATGGCAAAATCTCTAGGGACAAATTACACGATTATGCCCATTCAAAAATCTGTGGACCAAACCGTTGAGCAAATAACTACTACTCCTATTCATAACTACACTGCAAACAACGACTTTCATCTAGCACTAACACCTTTGGCCACGGAAAATATCCAAGCAAGAGATCGTGGCGCCCGCATTATTGCAGGTTTGTCTGCTGCCTGGGGTGGAGCTTTTTCTTGTAATTCCAACAAGACAGAATTGACTGTTGGTTATGCCACTTTTTATGGCGATATAGCAGGCTGCCTCGCACTTATCGGCGATCTCTGGAAACACCAAGTATATGCTCTTGGCCGCTATTTAAACGATGTAATTTACAAACGTCAGGTCATTGCGGAGGATGTATTCACTATAACTCCCAGTGCCGAACTTTCCTCAGACCAAACCGTAGGCAAGGGTGGAGATCCTTTGATTTATCCCTACCATGACTATTTGTTTAAGGCCTTTGTGGAAAAATGGCACAAGGTATCTCCTGAAGAAGTCTTAGTTTGGTATATGGAAGGCACTTTGGAAACAAATCTAGGTTGTGAGCCGGGTCTAGTTGGTAAAATATTTTCTACGGACAAAGCTTTTATTGAAGATTTAGAACGTTGGTGGCGACTATTCTGCGGTTTTGCCGTAGCCAAGCGCATACAAGCCCCCCCCATTTTAAGCATTACGAAACGTTCCTATGGCTATGACCATAGAGAAGCGCAACTGTTACCGTATTTTTCCCAACGATATTTAGCCTTAAAAAAAGAATTATTGCAATAAAAAACAACCACCCGCTGCCCATAAAAAGGTTCCGGGTGGTTGTTGCATTTAGATTTTCACATATCTAAGCTTAACAATATCTTATTAAGGTCTTATTGTACATCCTATATTAACTAAACATACGCAACAGTTAATTATTATGCTTTCTTCTTATAGCCAGTTCCACCTTCTGCCAAATCAGAAGCAGTGTTAGTGCCCAAAGTCCCACGCCCGTCAGTAATTGTATATTCTGTTTCTGCGGGTGTCACCGAAGCAGTTGGAGCTGCCGGGAAAATAGCAGAACCGGTTGCAGGTTTAGGCCAAACAGCCAAAAGCTGTAAATTATTAGGCTTCTCTGTAGTTGCCGCCGTAGTTATTTGTTCTGGATCCGTCGGTAAACTTCCTGTCTTAGCATTATAAATAACAATAGCACTGTCAATAGTTCTTAAATCGGCAACAATTCTTGCCCCACGTGCGGTTGCTGTTGCATCCAAAAATCTAGGAATAGCGATACCTGCCAAAATACCTAAAATAGCAATTACAATAACAAGCTCAATTAATGTGAAACCCTTCTTACCTTTAACCAAATTTTTCATACATATTCCTCCTCTAAATTTTCCTAATGTGGATTGCATGCGCAAACTTCAATTGGATTTACTCCATAATAATACCATTTTGAAATTAAAAATCAACCTTTTTTTAATTAAAAAACTATTTATTTTTAAAAAAGTTGTTTTCTAACTAAATACAGCGATGTTCTTAGCTTTTTCCAGCTGGGGAAAAACTTATTTCCACTTTTGTGTGGTAAACTTATTACTTTGCTCCCAGTAACATCATGATTTCTACTTAAGTACCGTTTTTTCTTTACTATAGAGATAGTTTCAATCGCAGTTACATTTATAAGTTTCCTACCTTAGTTACAATATCAAACATAGGAAGCAGCATAGCCACAGCTATAAAGCCCACAACAATCCCCATGAATATGATAAGTACCGGCTCCAATAAAGCCTGCAAGCGACCTGTCATGTCATCAACTTCATTACCATAAAACACAGCAACCTTATCTAGCATGTAATCTAAAGAACCTGTTTCCTCCCCAATAGAAATCATGTTAAACACCATGGACGGAAACAATTTGCTTTTTCGCATAGGTCCTGCTAAGCCTAGGCCTTTTTGCACATTGCTGCGGGCTTCCAACAAAACTTTTTCAGCATATAAGTTACCCATAGCCTTACTTACCACTGTAAGCGCCGTCAAAATTGGAACCCCACTTCTGGATAATCCGGCAAAGGTGGCTGCAAAACGAGTAATTATTATTTTGTTGTACAGCTTCCCCAAAACCGGAACTTTTAGTAGTAAAATATCCCTCCTCAGGCAAAATTTCTGACTTTTGCAGGCCTGCCTATAGCCCAAATATATACTTGCCACAAAAGCTATAATAAAGCTTATACCAAACCCACTTTTGATAAAGTTACTAAGGTCCATAACTACCCTAGTAGGCCAAGGCATTTCCGTATTCAGTGATTTGAATAAATCCGTGAAAATAGGCATAACAAAAGTCAAAATAACAGCTACAGCCACCACTGCCACAGACAATACTGCTGCCGGATAAATCATGGCAGAATACAACCTAGCTCTTAACCTATAATCTTTTTCATATTGATTAGCCAGCTGCTCAAGCACTGTCTCTAAAATCCCCCCAGCTTCACCTGCCTGGATCATATGTATCATTACAGGTTTAAAAACCTTGGGATACAAGTTCATGGCCTCAGACAGTGATGCCCCCTTGTGTACATTTTGAGCAACGCCACTAATTACAGCCTTTAATTTTATATTATCCGTCTGCTCAATCAGAATATCCATAGCACTGACTAAAGCAACTCCTGCTCCCACTAGGGTTGCAAACTGCCTGCAAAAAATTGCCACATCATACATGGTAATTTTCCCAGCAAACAAACCCGACCAAAAGTATTTTTTCTGCACATCTGTTTTAGCAATTTTGGTAACCATGAGCCCTTGATTACGGACATAGGCTGCCACTGCAGCTTCATTAGCCGCGTTAATTACCCCTACAACTACCTCACCTGTTTTGCGCCTTGCTTTAAAGTTAAAGCTCTCCATGTGCGCAGCCTCCTAACAGCCTATATCCCTGCAACAAATCGTTCAAAATCCTTTTGCTCTACGCAGCGCTGCAAGGCAACTTCTTTATCTACAATATGGGTACGTACTAATTTTCCCAAGGCAGCGTCCATGCTGACCATACCATATTGTGAACCGGTCTGAATATAAGACTGCAATTGATGAGCTTTACCTTCACGAATAATATTACGCAAAGCAGGTGTAGCCACTAAAATCTCGAAGGCAGCCACCCGTGCATTACCGGCTGCTGTTGGCAGCAACTGCTGAGCCACAATACCTTGCAGGGTTCCCGCTAACTGTACCTGTATCTGTCTTTGCTGATGTTCCGGGAAAACATCAATAATACGATTAACAGTTTGAGCCGCATCTGCCGTATGCAGCGTTGCTAACACCAAATGGCCGGTTTCAGCGGCCGTAATAGCAATACCTATAGTTTCCGCATCACGCATTTCTCCAACCAAAATCACATCAGGATCTTCACGCAAAGCCGCTCGCAGGCCATTGCCAAAGGTCAAGGTATCTGAGTTAACCTCCCTTTGGTTAACAATGCTGTTTAGATGTGGGTACCTATACTCAATAGGATCTTCCAGCGTAATAATATGCTCCTGTCTAGTTTTGTTAATGTAATTAATCATAGCAGCCAAAGTCGTAGATTTACCACTGCCTGTTGGCCCTGTTACTAAGACCAAACCACGTGGCAAGTGCGCAAAAGTGGCCAAAACCTGTGGTAAATGTAGTTGTTCAAAGGTAGGTATTTCATTGGGAATTAAGCGCAAAACAGCAGCTGCACAACCATTTTGCCTAAAGACATTTACACGGAATCCGCTTATATTAGGAATATTATAAGAAAAGTCAACTTCACCCTTAGCTTTAAAAATAAGGCAATGTTTTTCGTCCATTAAAGCATTCGCTAAGGACAAGGTGTCCTGAGTAGTTAAAGGTTCCATATCCAAGCGGTTAAGTTTACCATTAACACGAAAAACAGGTGGCAAGCCTACCGTTAAATGCACATCAGATGCTTTTGCTTCTACAGCTTTTAATAATATATCATCAATTTTTAGCACTATCTCACCCCTCACTAAATGCTACCCGCACTAGTTCTTCTAAAGTCGTCTGTCCTGCCAAAACCTTGGAAATACCATCTTCCCTGATTGTAGACGTCCCTTGTTTTTTTGCTAAAGCGAAAATCTCTTGGTCGGAGGCATGTTGCATAATAAGCTTTTTCATTTCCGGTAAAAGCAGCATCACTTCATGAATGGCTAACCGTCCTTGGTAGCCTGTATAATGGCACTGGGCGCATCCCTCACCCTTGCACAAGACCAAAGGATCGTGAGGACCTATACCAAGGAGTATTCTTTCATCAGATTCCGGTCCCGGTGTATATTCTGTTTTACAATCAGGACAAATACGGCGAACAAGACGCTGAGCAACAACTCCCCTAACAGAAGAAACTATTAAAAATGGTTCTATACCCATGTCCAGGAGCCTAGTAATAGCTCCCGGTGCGTCATTAGTATGCAGGGTAGATAAAACTAAGTGACCTGTGAGAGCAGCGTTAATAGTGATTTCAGCTGTTTCTGCGTCACGCACTTCACCAACCATAATAATATTAGGATCTTGGCGCAAAATTGTACGTAAGCCATTGGCAAAGGTGAGTCCAGCCTTATTGTTTACCGAAACCTGATTTACCCCGGCAATACGATATTCAACCGGGTCCTCTACAGTAATAATATTTTTTGCTACGCTATTTAACTTCATCAAAGTAGCATATAAAAGTGTTGATTTTCCACTGCCTGTTGGTCCCGTTGCTAAAACCAAGCCATAAGAATTGCTAATCATCTTACTATAAAGCTCCATGTTTTTAGCAGAAAAGCCCAATTCGTTCAGCTTAATATTTACAGCTTCTTTATCCAAAATACGCATTACTACTTTTTCCCCTAAAATCGTGGGTAAGGTAGAAACACGTACGTCAATCTCTCGTCCTTTTTTCATAATCTTAATACGGCCATCTTGAGGCAAACGTTTTTCAGCTATATCCATTTCCGCCATAATTTTAATACGAGATAAAAGTGGTGCCTGTGTACTTTTAGGAAAAGTAATAACTTCTCGCAAAACACCATCAACTCTAAATCGCACTCTAACCTTGTCTTCTGCCGGTTCAATATGTACGTCACTGGCTTTATCTTGCACCGCCTGATCTAGAAGAGAATTAACTATACTAACAATAGGGGCATTTTCCGTTGCATCAACTAAATCCCGAATAGTGGCCGTTACTTCTTCATTTTTCAGCCTATTAACGGCATTTTCCACACGTCCTTTAACACCGTAATTATTATTAATTGCCGCCACGATATCCTTGGCTTCTGCTAATACTGTCTCAACTTCAAGTCCACTAACCATGCGCACATCATCAATGGCATAAAAGTTTGTAGGATCATTCATAGCCAATAGTAAACGACTTCCCTCTATCCGTATAGGCATAATATTGTAGCGCTCTGCCAAAAATAAGGGCACCACACTTAAAGCCTCCGCCTGTATCTCCATCTCGCTAAGCTGAACATAGGCTACGCCTAATTGTTGTTCCAATGTACGTAACATTTGCTGTTCGTTAATATACCCCAGAGATATTAACGTTTCGCCTAGTCTTTTCCCGTTGTTTCCCTGCTCAGCTAAAGCATGTTCCAGTTGTTTTTTAGTAATGGCTCCTGCTTCTACCAGCAATTCACCCAGACGCTTTTTTCTTTCCACAAGGAAGCCTCCTTATTTATCTATTCAAACATTAGTATTATATCTGAAAAATATGTTTTGTATTTCCCCAGCAAAAAGTTTACCTTTTGCAATAATTATACTATAATATA
>JAAYAE010000025.1 GCA_012719555.1 Acholeplasmataceae bacterium
ATATCCATACCTAGTTACAAAAGAACTCCCAGTAAGACCTTCTGCTATTTCTACAGACCCGTTAAGGTTATATTCCTTACTATAATTTGTATAAATCAATTTTTGTGCCAAACCATTTAATACGCTTTCCACAACAGTTTTATCAATAATATTTATACCGCTGCTATCTGTCTGCAAATGTATTTGATTATTGCTGCCACTGGCTGACGTAATAGCAATTTTACCGCCGTTAATAACCGATGGTAAATTACTGTCGTGAGTATACAAATAAGTATTATCTCCCTGGTATGTTGCAATAGCTAAATCTTTCTGATTAGACATATTAATGGTTTCTGCTGATGCGCTTATAGGTAAATATAGGCAGGAAATTAACGCCAATGCAATACTGCGCTGCAGCAATATATTTTTTCTTTGCATTTTCTTACACTGTTTTCTCAATAAACTCACTCCTCGTATAATAAAATTTAACCGCAATTGGCAACAAAAAAAAGACCAAATTACGGCGATAGTTAATCACTATTGCCAAAACTTGGTCTTTAAGTAAGTTTTGTCTTAATAATATTGCAGTAAGCTCCGACTCTACGGATTCTTAAGAAAGTAAGGTTAACCCTATTTGCTAACACTGCCAAAAAATATTTAATTTTGACTATTCCTATTGCCTAGTGCACTTCGTTGCTTTCCCCTAGTTCCCAACATGCGTCTTCGCATAATTAATTCTTTGATAAGTTCTATGAAAAGGTCCTTATCTATTATTACTTGTTCTTGGTCACTTCTAGCAACAACATTAGCATATTCCTCTAATTTTTTACAATCCATAACAAATACTCCATCCCCATTTTCTTATTAATGTCCATAAATTAAGTCTTTTTCACGTCCCTTCATCCTAACTGTAAATTTATTCAGTTAGTTTATGAGGCAAAACTGATTAAAAAGCACGCAATCCTTACAAGAAATATATAATAAATTCTTTGTAAATATTGCATGCTTTTGAACACCCAAAAACAGCAATCTTACGCGTAAAAGATACATAAGTAAAAACACGGATTGGCATAAACCTCCAATTCATAATAATTACTTATGTATCCGCCCGTACTCCGCAAGCTTGATTGGATGTTAGAAACAGGCAGGTCTCCTGGCTTCGAGGCATTAGCTAAAATACCTCGTTACAGCAGCGGGACTGCGCCGGATGTCCGCCGGCTTCCCTTTTACGCTTCTTTTCCGAGGCATACGATAGCCCTTATGAAGCACCTGTTCCCCTCTATTTTTAGTTATCAAAAAATAAAAACCTCTTTGCGCCTAAACGCAAAGAGGTTAAAATGAACAGAGCTATCCTGTTTTTCAGCCACCGACGTCTTTCGCATGGTTTTTTGGCTTGTTTTCAGGCAGTTCTTCTGGCTCGGATTCATCGCTAGCTTCGCCTTCCCAGACTTTTACATCCAGTGGCTTAGTGAAGTTTGCTCATCCATACAGCGGCGGGACCGCATCGGCATTCAACCGATTTCTCTATTAGGCATTTAATGCACCTGATAACTTGTCCTATTAAGTTCAATCAGAATATTACCACTATTTAAAAAAAATGTCAAATTTCTCTAAACCTTCCTTTTATTAAAAGCTCTTATTGCAAATATTGAAATTTAATCGTATATTTATAGTGGATTGTTCGAAAGGAAGTGCTTCGTTTTGTGGAAATAAAACACATTAAAGGCCAAACATTTTGTATAGACACAGGAATGACTTATATTCCATTTTATAAAATCGATAATGAAAACATTATTATGTTGGATACCGGCTGGGCCGATGGTGAAAAAGAAGGCCTGACAGCTATCTTGGAAAATAATCACTTTAAGATAGTTGGGATAATAAACACCCATGCTCACATTGACCACAGCGGGAACGATGCCTATTTTAAGGAAAAATATAACTGCCCAATTGCTATGACAACGGCGGAAGCTATGATTTGCAACTCAGCCATCAATCTTAAACTTTACTACAGTACTCTTTCGCTGGAGGAAATTTTTGTCCATCTAGGCCATATGATTTGCCATGTTGATATGCTAATTACCCCTACGCAAGATAGTATTGAAATGTGCGGCATTACATTCAAAATTCTACACACACCGGGACATAGCCCCGCTCATATCTGCCTTATCACACCTGACGATGTAGCCTATATCGGTGACGCACTCATAAGCCGTGACGTTATGGACGGAGCTAAAATGCCCTACGCCTTTATATTAGCAGAGGATTTAAAAAGTAAGGAAAAGCTCTACAAATTGAACTGTAGTCAATATGTAGTAGCGCACAAGGGCATATATGATAATATTACAGAATTAATTACCAATAACATTAGGTTTTATAAATTGCGGGCAGAAATGATAGGTGACCTAATAACAACACCTATGACTCTAGAAGAAGTAGTCCAAACCGTCAGAAAATCCTTTAAGATACCAATTAAAGACGTCTATAAATATACCCTCATAGAAAGAATGCTAAGATCCTATATTGAATACCTAAGTGACACAGGAATAATCAAGAAAGCTGTCAATAATGGGATACTTAGGTATTATAAATAAGCTAAACTAAGCAAAGCCCTGCGGAAAAATGATCTGCATGGTCTTTTTATGAGATTTTAAAATTACAGAATTGTTGTCTATCGCCTTTAAACTCTAAAAGCCATCTCTTATAGTCCAAGTTTAAACGTTAGTTATTATTTTTCAAAAGGCATCTACTAGAAGTCCCAGCCCAAACCAAGAGTTACACCTCCGCTATTGTAACCTGGATTATGAGTCTGCATGCCATTGGAAACATGCATGTAGGTCCATCCTAGAGAAATTGAAGTGCGAGCCGTAGGCATATAAATTACTCTAGGTCCAACACGCCACATAAAGTTATAAGCACGCCCATTTGCCGGAAATGCTTTATCATAAAAGACCAGCCCACCACTGACATCAAGGGCAATGGCCACTTTTTTGCTTATATTTTTCTTTTTACGCAAAAGATAAGTATAACCTATTCCCAAAGCGTCACTATTTCTTTCCTCATTATCATCGGTTATTGAACCCAACGCCCTAGTAACCGTAAACCCACGATATACATCTGTATGATGGATATTACCAACTGATTCCAAAATATGCACGGAATACGTATCCATATGCCGATCTTTAAAATTCATTGGATGAAGATACTCTATTTCCAGCTCATCAGGTGCTTTTAAATATTTAGTCGATACTTTATGAGAAGCATACGATTTAGCCTGCTCTTTGTTGTAATTATCCATTGAAGTCTTAGCTACGTTCTGATTTGCTAATTGAGCGGCACAAACAATATTAGTAGTACCGATACATAAAGCACCAATAAAAGTGCATACACAAACTACTGTTATTTTTTTTTGCATATTTATCTTCTCCTTAACTGAATTTTAGAGTTCCTTTTAGCGATTATCTATTTTTATTCACAACTGCAATCACCCCACGCGATATACCCGTTGCTCTCTCTATCTCTCGTATAGACAGCCCCAAATTCCGCAATCGCTTTAGTATCTTATCTCTTTCACAATTATTTCGTTTTTTTAATTGATGTGGTTCCATTCCGCCAATATGCTCCATTATTATCCTGCGAATATCACCTTCCGTTCTTCTTTTGCTTCTAGCTTCCTCTACATACTCACCTAAACCATCTTGATCTTTTACGTGCAGCTGAAGATATTGTTTTATATCTATAATGCCAAATAAGAACCCAGTGTCTACCAGTTCATCTCTTTTATCAAAATATGCTTTATAACTACTATACTTGTAATCTTCTATCCTATGTACCATTCCAGACTCTACAGGATTTCTATGTATATAGGATATTAATGGCAGCAAGTATCTCTCTTTTTCTACCGGCTTGCTCTTATATCTACTACCAATTAGGCTGCCACTTCTCTCATACTTTATATTGTAATACATCGCATACCGAGTCAATATCTTTTGCATAATTAAAGATATTGCCCCCATTTTTTTCTCTTTAATCAACAAATGTACATGGTTATTCATGTAACAATAGGCATATAACTCAAACCCAAGCTCATTATTAACGACTTGAATAGTTTTATGTATATAATCGTAATCCGCTTCGCTCTCAAATATGTTTTCGTGATTAACTCCCCTAAAAACTATATGATACAAACCGCTATTGCTTAATGTTCTTGGTTGTCTTGTCATACTATTCACCTCTGAGTCATTATAACATTTTTATGACAGCAAGGGACAGACCCTACTGTCATAAAAAATGCTTTTTATTGTCCAAACTACTTGACATTAGCCTCAATTTGTACAATAATTATAGTTAATCAATAATAACTATCAATTGCATTGTATTGTTGATTAAAATATATATAAATTTGGGAGGAATAAATTATGTCACTAATTGGAACAGAAGTAAAACCGTTTACGGCTCAAGCTTATCATAATGGAAAATTCGTAGAACTTACCGAGGCTAATTTAAAAGGAAAATGGAGCGTTGTTTGTTTTTATCCTGCTGATTTTACCTTTGTATGCCCAACAGAACTAGAAGATTTGCAAAATCAATATGCAGCTCTACAAGATCTTGGTGTCGAAGTATATTCTGTATCTACCGATACTCATTTCACACATAAAGCATGGCATGACACATCTGAAGCAATAAAAAAAATCACCTACTTCATGATTGGAGATCCCTCTCACACCTTATCAAGAAATTTTGAGGTGTTGATTGAAGCTGCTGGCCTTGCAGATCGCGGAACTTTTATAATTGATCCTGACGGTATCATTCAAGCTCTTGAAATCAATGCCGGCGGAATAGGCCGTGATGCCAGTGCCCTATTCAACAAAATTAAAGCTGCACAATATATCAGAAAAAATCCTAATGAAGTTTGCCCAGCAAAATGGCATGAAGGTTCAGCTACCCTGACACCAAGCTTTGATCTTGTCGGCAAGATTTAAGAAGGTGGTAAATCATGTTACTGGACAATGATGTCAGAGAAAAATTAAGTCAATATTTGCAATTGATGGAAAAAGATATTCTAATCAAGGTCAATGATGCTGAAAATCCCGCTTCAACAGAAATGTCAGACTTCATCAAGGAATTAGCTGGATTGTCTACCAAAATTCATGTAGAAGCAGCTTCTTTACCTAGGATTCCAAGCTTTAGTATAAATAAAGTTAACCAAGATGTCGGTATTTATTTTGCCGGCATACCCTTGGGGCATGAATTCACCTCACTTATCTTGGCATTATTGCAAGTAAGTGGATATCCACCAAAGATAGATGAGGCCCTCATTGAACAAATAAAAAACATCAAGGTTCCTTTGCATTTCGAGACCTACGTCAGTCTAACTTGTCACAATTGTCCGGAAGTAGTGCAAGCATTAAATATAATGAGCCTGCTAAATCCAAACATTACGCATACAATGATTGATGGTGCTCTCTTTAAAGAAGAAATAGATAGCAAAAATATTCTGGCGGTACCCTCCGTTTACCTAAATGGAAAACCCTTCAGCAGTGGCCGCATGGAGCTAGAAGAAATTTTGCTCAAGCTGGATATTAAACCCATTCTTCCTAAACTAGATGGTAAAGAACCATATGACGTATTTGTTATTGGTGGTGGTCCTGCCGGAACTAGTGCAGCCATCTATGCAGCCCGTAAAGGTTTACGTACAGCTCTTTTGGCAGAAGAATTAGGTGGCCAAATTAATAATACTTTCGGCATCGAAAATTTTATTAGCATTAAATATACAGAAGGTCCTACTCTAGCCGCAAATATTGAGGAACACCTTCGTTCCTACGCTGTTGACGTCATCAAAATGCAAAAAGTCAAAACACTAAGAAAAGCCTCTATGGTTGAAATTGTATTGGAAACAGGTACCATATTGCACAGTAAAACTGTAATAATAGCAACCGGTGCCCGTTGGCGAAATATCAATGTTCCCGGCGAAGCTGAATATAAGAACAAAGGCGTAGCCTATTGTCCTCACTGCGATGGGCCTTTATTCAAAGGAAAAACTGTTGCAGTAATCGGCGGTGGAAATTCAGGAGTGGAAGCAGCCCTGGATTTAGCGGGACTTGCCAAACATGTAATTCTTTTGCAAAATTTCAATAAACTCAATGCTGATGAAATACTACAGAAAAGAGTTTATAGTAAAGAAAATATCAAAGTAATAACTAATGCAAAAACCACAGAAATTCTCGGCAATGAAAAGGTTCACGGCTTAACATATCTTGATTCCCTAACAGGCAATGATGTCACAATCGATGTTGACGGAATCTTTATACAAATAGGTCTTTTACCAAATACAGAATGGCTGAAAAATACCCTTAGTTTGAATTCTTTCGGTGAAATTATCGTAGATAAATATGGCAAAACCAATATACCAGGAGTTTTTGCCGCCGGTGATTGTACCGATTGTCCCTACAAACAGATAATCATTTCCATGGGAGCAGGTGCAAATGCAGCTTTAAGTGCATTTGACTATCTACTAAGGAACTAATATTTGTATCAGTTCCTCCAATTTAAGTAATTTGCTAAATACCCTTTGCAAGCAAAACATATACTAACGTCTTATAATAATAACACCATTGTCAGGCAATATGCCTGACAATGGTGTTATTATTATACAATGCAGTTCTCAGCAAATTCCCTATACTTCAGAAAATCTTAACCAACCAACAAGTTTAGCAAAAATTACTATCCCCACAAAAGCTGCCGTCCACGCAAGGCCAACAGTCAAATTACCATATGTCGCAATTAATCCCGGCATCATACTAGTA
>JAAYAE010000273.1 GCA_012719555.1 Acholeplasmataceae bacterium
CCTACAATTCAAGCAAAGGCCACTGAAAATATTACGGAAATGATTGAATTTATTGAAAAGCTTATTGAAAAAGGTTATGCATATGCAACAAAGTTTGGAGATGTGTTTTTTTCTGTAAATAAATATTCACAATATGGAAAACTATCAAATAGAGTTATCAAAGACAGCATTAGTGGAGTTAGAAAAGAAATAGAGCCAGGAAAAATAGAAGATGAGGATTTTGCACTATGGAAAAGTGCAAAGGCTGGAGAAATTTACTGGGAAGCTCCATGGGGTAAAGGGCGCCCAGGATGGCATATTGAATGCTCTACTATGAGTATGAAATATTTAGGAGAAACATTTGATTTCCACGGTGGTGGCAGTGATTTAATTTTCCCGCATCACGAAAATGAAATTGCTCAATCTGAGGGTTGCACAGGTTGTCATCCTTTTGTTCATTATTGGGTACATAATGGTTTTATTACTGTAAATGAAGAAAAAATGTCTAAATCGTTGGGAAATTTCTTTACAGTGAAGGAGATTTTGGAACATTTTTCACCGGAAGTTTTGCGGTTTTTTATTTTGTCTACACATTATCGCAGTCCATTAGATTTTAGCGATGAACGTTTGTCTGAAGCTGAACGTAGTTTGGCTCGTTTGAAAACAGCCAAAACTAATTTGGCTGAGTTAGCTAAAGCCATTAGTGTGGGGCCGGATGAAAAGAGTTTGGAAACTCGCATTGTTTTAGCCAAAATAAGAGAAGATTTTTTAGAAGCGATGCGTGATGACTTTAATACTGCTTTGGCCATTAGTTACATGTTTGCATTGGCAAAGGAAATCAACGTTTACCACCAAACAGTTATTACGGGGCAGAAGATGCCTGACGGTAAACTAGTAGATCAGATGCAAAAGTTATTTGCAGAAATGAGCAGTATTATAGGCGTGTTGGAAAAAGATGAGGTCGTGGAGACTAAAACTACTTCCGATGATGTTCAAATAGAAAATTTAATAGCTAAACGGCAAGAAGCCCGTCAGAATAAGAATTACGCAGAGGCAGATGCCTTCCGTGAGCAACTTCTCGGAATGGGTATTATTTTAGAGGATACACCCCAAGGGGTGCGGTGGAGAAGACAGTGAAATTTGAGCAATATCAGATTATAAAAAAACAGGCCTTAGCTGCTTGTGGAGAAAATTTACAGCTTTTGCAAGATCCTAGAAGCTTAAATCCTATAATTTTGGCTTATATAGGAGATGCAGTTTTTTCGCTGTATGTTCGTATGCGTCTTTTACCTACTTCAGCTCAAGTCAGAGTATTGCATAACTTAGGAGCGCAGATGGTTTCTGCTGTTATGCAGGCTAAGGCTATGGATGCCTTGGTGGAGAGCCTTAGTACTGAAGAGGCTGCCATTGCTCGTCGTGGTAGGAATACTAAGTCTACTGTGCCTAAAAGTGCCAGTGTGCGCGAATATAGGCAGGGAACAGCCTGGGAAGCTTTGGTTGGCTGGCTGTTTTTAAGCGAACAAGAGGAAAGATTGGAAGCCTTTTTGGATCAGTCTTTTACTATTATTCAGAGTGCAATAAAAAATCAAAAAAAATAATTTTATGGTGGGGTTCCCCCTTAAACTGATAGAGGTGAATATAGTGGAGGTAAAATTACTAAGATATACTCCTGAGCCAGATAAAACAGTAGCTATGAGTGCTAGATTGTGCTACTCGCCTATTGGCGCAGCTGAATTAGAGGAGAAGATAAGTGATGAACAAGCTGGAAAATTAGTGCGCAAACTGGTTACTATGGGCCATTTTTCCACCTTGGAGCATGTTAGTTTCACTTTCGCTATTGAGGGAGTGTCTAGAGTATTAACACATCAATTAGTGCGTCACAGGATAGCCTCTTATTCTCAGCAATCTCAGCGCTATGTGAAAGAGCATAATTTTGCAACTATTATGCCACCTAGTATTAGCGCAATACCAGAGGCTAAGGCAAAATTTGAAGCTATAAATAAAGAAATACAAAGTTTGTATACAAAGTGGACAGAAATGGGAATTCCTGCTGAAGACGCCCGCTATATCCTGCCTAATGCGGCAGAAACAAAAATTGTGGTAACAATGAATGCCAGAGCGTTGCACCATTTTTTTGAGTTGCGTTGCTGCAGCAGAGCACAATGGGAAATAAGAACTTTGGCAGAAAAGATGTTGGTGGAAGTTAAAAAAATAGCCCCGGCACTTTTTGAAAATGCAGGGCCAACATGTGTAACTCAGGGTATTTGTCATGAGGGTGCAATGTCGTGCGGGAGATTAGCCGGTCTGCAAAAAAAATAATTGTAGGGGGCAAGGTTTTTCTGGGTCTAGATTTACAAGAGGTGGGATAATATGTCTGATGAAATTATTGTAGGACGCAATTCTGTTACAGAAGCTTTGCGAAGCGGCAGATCAATAAACAAGCTTTTAGTGCAAGACGGTATTAAAGGCGGAAGTATTGGCGAGATTATTAATCTGGCTAAAGAAAAAAGAGTTTTAGTAGAATTTGTAAAAGCAGAAAAGTTGGACCAAATGTCTCAAGGAATACGACATCAGGGCGTTATTGCTTTAGGTGCTCCTGTTCGTTTCTATGAGTTGGATGAAGTATTAGAGGCAGTAAATAGTAAAGGGGAAGTACCATTCCTTTTGCTTTTTGATGAGCTGCAAGATCCACAAAACGTGGGAGCACTAATTAGAACAGCTGACGCCGCAGGTGTACACGGTATACTGATGCCACAGCGTCGTAGCTGTCCCCTAAACGCTGTTGTTGCTAAAATCTCTGCAGGGGCTGTAGAGTATGTTCCTGTAGTAAAAATTGGTAACATTACTCAGACTATTAATGATTTGAAAGCTAAAGGTTTTTGGATTATTGGAGCAGACATGGAGGGAACGGTCAACTATTTTGATGCTAATCTTACCGGGCCTATAGTTTTGGTTATTGGGGCAGAAGGAAAAGGGTTAGGACGTTTAGTTGCAGAAAACTGCGACTCTTTGGTAAAAATCCCCATGAGCGGCGGCATTTCTTCATTAAATGCTTCAGCCGCAGGAGCAATTTTGCTGTATGAAGTTGTTCGGCAAAGAAAAATAAATACTAAATAGGAAAAACCGCCATTTTTGGCGGTTTTTTTAGGCAGGAAAGTTGCGGAGGCAAAAGTAATGGCAGGCAACAAGTTGTATATAGTTATACTTTAAGCGTTTATGCGGAAAAATGGTAGTTAACATTGACGTGTACTAGTATAAAAGGTATAATTAACCCAGTGAAAACACGGTTCATGCCAGTGTTTGAGTCCTGAGAAAGGGAGTGGAATTTCATGCCGGACAAAGCCCCCAAAGAACATCTTAAAGATCCTTGTGAGATTTTTGCCAATATGACAGATGAAGAAATTGCTACAGACGTGAAATTACACAATAACCTCATGGCTCAGGATTATTTATTGCAAAAATATCGTAACTTTGTTCGTTCTAAAGCTAGAAGTTATTTCCTTATTGGTGCCGAGAAAGAGGATATTATCCAAGAAGGCATGATAGGCTTATATAAGGCTATTCGTGATTTTCGCAATGACAAATTGGCTTCTTTTAGAGCTTTTGCTGAGTTATGCATTACTAGGCAAATTATTACAGCCATTAAAACGGCTACCAGGCAAAAACATATTCCACTAAACTCCTATGTTTCCCTTAACAAACCCATTTATGAAGAGGACTCAGACAGAACCTTGCTGGATGTTATTTCGGGTGTGAAGGTTATAAATCCCGAGGATATGGTCATTAGCAGAGAAGAATTTATTGACATTGAAAAAGAAATGAATAACATTCTCAGTGATTTAGAATGGAAGGTTTTGCGTCTATATTTAGATGGTAAGTCTTATCAGGAGATTGCCAAAGAGTTGGAACGGCATATTAAGTCTATAGATAATGCGTTGCAAAGGGTAAAAAGAAAGTTGGAAAAATTTCTTAGTGCCAGGGAAGACACTACTGATTTGAGAAATGTTTATAATGGTCTTATTGCTATGAATCCTAATGAGAGATTCAATCATAACTTTGCCAAAACAGATAAAAATTGATAGATATGTAACATATAAAAAACATCATTTGGATATTTCCTTATGGTGTTTATTTTTTAGAGGATTTTACAGGCTTATGACGAATAATTATATTATCGTAAGACGGGCAGTTGTACCAAAAAAAGGGAGGGCGGATAACATGAGTCAGGTAGAAGATTTCGTAAAAGAAGTAGAAAGCCTGCAGGATGCAGAAAGCAAAGTGTTGATAGTTGCAGGGAAACCCGGAAGCGGTAAGAGCAAAGTCCTACGTGAAGCAGCAGATATTAAAGGGTGGGATTATGTAGATTGCCGCTTGTTGATTACTGAAGGATTTTTGGAACTATTACCAGCTGAACGGCAAAAAAAAGCACCTGCAATCATGAGAGCAATTTTGACCGGATATAACTCAGATATTATTCTTTTGGACAGAGTACAGACTTTCTTTGTTCCGGTTTTACATATTGATGTAGCCACTTTATTGAAAGAATTGGGAAAGGATTTTACTATTGTTGTTGCTTGGCCCGGCTATGTTGACAATGGGGTTCTTTGTTACGACAAGTTTGATGGCACAGAGTCCATACGTGTAAAGGCAGATGGTTTAAAAATTTGGAATGTAGAATATTAGAGGTGGGACGATGACCAAGAAAAAGGGGAAAATTGCTGTTCTCACAGGAGGCGGTGATTGTCCCGGATTGAATGCCGTTATTCGTGCTGTTGTAAAAACAGCAGAACATAACAACTACCGGATGTATGGAATTGCCAATGGTTTTCATGGGCTTATAACTAACAACATGAAACTTATGACCTCTAAAGATGTTTCGGGAATTTTACCTATTGGTGGGACTGTTTTAGGAACCACTAATCGCGATAATCCTTTTCACTACGCAGTTGGTAAAGATGAAAAAGGCGAAATTATTTACAAAGACATGAGGGAGACAGTAGTAAAAAATATCGAAGATCGCGGTATTGAGGGTCTTATAGTTATTGGTGGAGACGGAAGTCTGAATATAGCTGCTCAACTAAGCCGAGAATGTGGCGTAAAAGTGGTAGGAGTACCAAAGACGATTGATAATGATTTGCCTGTAACCGAAAGAACTTTTGGCTTTGATACGGCCGTTGCCATGGCCACAGAAGCTTTGGATAGATTACACACTACGGCAGAATCTCATCATCGTGTTATGGCCTTGGAGGTAATGGGACGTTATGCCGGATGGATTGCCTTGCATTCAGGAATTGCCGGTGGTGCAGATTGTATATTGATACCGGAGATACCATACAATATTGCTTCAGTATTGAAAAAGGTTGAAGAACGGAAGAAAAACGGTAAAAATTTCAGTATCATAGTGGTAGCCGAAGGGGCAAAACCCATAGGCGGAAAAATGACAGTTGCCAGAATGGTTAAAGAGAGTTTTGAACCTATTCGCCTGGGCGGTGTAGGAGAAAAGTTGGTACGAGATATTGAGGAACGAACGGGCATTGAATCTCGCTGTACTGTATTAGGATACTTGCAACGTGGAGGCTCACCGACACCTTACGATAGGGTATTGGCAACGCGTTATGGGGTTGCAGCGACAGAAGCTTTCATGTCAGGAAATTACAATACTATGGTGGCGCTTATGAGCAATAAGATAGCCATTGTACCTATTGCGCTAGTGGCTTCAAAACCCCATTTAGTTCCTGTTGATTCTGATATTATTAGAGCAGCAAAGCATATTAGTATTTCTTTTGGAGATTGATAATAATTAGAGGCAGGTATTCCTTTGGGAGTACCTGTCTTTTTAGGAGAAATAAATATGGAACAGCGTTTTTTTTACTGCCCGGTTTGTGGGGGAGCGCTCATAAAGAGTTGTTTGAATGGACGTCAACGTTTAGTTTGTTCTAAATGTGGACAGATAAATTACGAGAATCCCATTGTTGGAGTTGCAGCTATAATTCGCAACAGCAAGGGTCAAATTTTAATGGCTAAGAGAGCACCAGGTTTGACTTATGAAGGGCTTTGGTGTATTCCCTGTGGCTATGTAGAGTATGACGAAGATATCTTGGCAGCAGTGGTAAGAGAAACACAGGAAGAGACAGGACTTGTTATAGAACCACTAGAAGTATACGCGGTACATTCAAATTTTCATGATACCAAACAACATACCGTAGGGATTTGGTTTAAAACTAAAATTATTGCTGGGAAAGTATTACCTGGTGATGATGTGTGCGAATTAATGTGGTCAGATATTAATAACCCTCCTGTTCTAGCCTTTAAAACTGATGAATATGTTCTAAAGCAATTAATTAGTGATGAGGTATAGCTTTTTCTTGGAGATTGTTTTATAATAACATGGTTTCCTAATTTCATACCCGATGGGATAATTTCTCTTCGCTATTTTATAGAGCGGGCAAGAGTGCAGGGAATAAAATACTGGAAGGGTTGTGAGTAGCGAGTATGGATCAGAATTTAATTGCTGTTTTACTTGGCATAATTGAGGGATTAACGGAGTTCTTGCCGGTTTCCTCTACAGGACATATGATAATTGTAGGACATGTTTTGGGATTTGAAGGTAACGTAGCTACCATTTTTGAGATAGTTATTCAACTGGGAGCTATCTTGTCGGTACTTGTTTTGTATAAAGACAAGTTTTTGCATTTTCTCACAAAAGAGGGCTGGCAAGTCAATCGTGGATTAAGCGGCATTCATATAGCGGCCGGAATAGTACCAACAATGCTTTTTGCCTATTTGGTACATTCTTTTATACAAGCACATTTATTTTCGCCGTTTACAGTTGCTATTGGACTAGTCTTAGGGGCCATTTTGATGTTTTGTGCGGAACGCCATATTACGGGACGAGAAGAATATCTAGTTAATGATGTTGACAAAATAACAGTAAAACAAGCTACTTTAATTGGGTTTTTTCAATTTTTATCTTTATGGCCAGGATTTTCCCGTAGTGGATCTACTATAGGGGGAGCTCTTTTTGTTGGTGTGTCAAGAAAAGCTGCTGCTGATTTTTCTTTTATTATGGCAGTGCCTGTTATGTTTGTGGCCTGCATATATGAACTTCTTAAAAACATGAAAATGCTTAATGCAGGAGATTTTCAGATGCTTGGCATAGGATTTGTCGTAGCATTTATAGTTGCATATTATTCTATTGTGTGGTTCATGAGTTTCTTAAACAAGTCCACCCTGACTTCGTTTGCGGTATATAGAGTGCTGCTGGCAGCGGTGACTTTGTGGTACTTCTACATGTAAGTGTAAAATTTATTACTGATTTTAATAAAAAGTATTGACAACTGGTTGCTCATCCTATATACTAATCACGTTACTGATGAGACGCTGGCATAGCTCAATTGGTAGAGCAACTGACTTGTAATCAGTAGGTTGAGGGTTCAATTCCTTTTGCCAGCTCCAATTTCATCATAACTTTTTTTGGAGAGGTTCCCGAGTGGCTAAAGGGAGCAGACTGTAAATCTGCCGGTTTCACCTTCGTTGGTTCGAATCCAACCCTCTCCACCAATCTTTTGTTTCCTTTAGTCTTCATTTTTTATCGCGGGGTGGAGCAGTTGGTAGCTCGTCGGGCTCATAACCCGAAGGTCGTTGGTGCAAGTCCAGCCCCCGCAACCATTGCTGATGTAGCTCAGTCGGTAGAGCGTATCCTTGGTAAGGATAAGGTCACCAGTTCAATCCTGGTCATTAGCTCCATCACTGTTATTATAAGGCGGCGTAGCTCAGTTGGCTAGAGCAGTCGGTTCATACCCGGCCTGTCCGCGGTTCAAATCCGTGCGCCGCCACCAAACTATCATAAACCTCTTATCGGGGTTTTTTTATTTATCTATTTTTGTAGTTGGTCGCACAATAGATAAATAGTTAAAATAAAAAATACACAAAATACGTAGGGAGGTATTTAAAATGGCTAAACAAAAATTTCAAAGAACAAAACCTCATGCTAACATTGGTACCATCGGTCACGTTGATCACGGCAAGACCACATTGACTGCTGCTATTACTAAGGTGTTGGCAGCTCAAGGCGGCGCTACATTCATGGATTATAACATGATTGATAAGGCTCCTGAGGAAAGAGAACGTGGTATTACCATTAATACATCCCACGTTGAATACGAAACAAAAACTCGCCACTATGCACATGTTGACTGCCCGGGC
>JAAYAE010000274.1 GCA_012719555.1 Acholeplasmataceae bacterium
CCCCAGGCCCTGCACCAATAAAATAAATCATGAAGTAAACTTCCCTTCTTTTACTAAGATTACAGAAAAATAACTGCTTTTTTCATCAATTTCGTTTAAATCCTTATATATCTTTTCCCCCGGCAAGCCACAGCGTTCAATCATAGCAGCATGAGAAATAAGTTCTCTTTCTTTTAGCTCATCGCGTACTTTAGCTATTTGACTAGCAGATTTCATGAGCACCTTATTACCCGGTCCATCCAAAAACGCAGCTGATTCTTTATAACTGCCAGGCAAAATGATTAATGGCTCAGAGCGTTCGCACAAAGCTACATTTAATTTAGCAGCTACGGCGCAAAAAGACGGTACACCAGGTATAAGTTCAGCTTTATAACCTTTAGCCAAAACCCTTTTATGCACATAGATACAGGTAGCATAAACTGTTGGATCACCTAAAGTAATGAAAACTACGTTTTTACCTTCTTTAAGCAATTTTATAACGGCATCTGCTCCCTCATCATGAGCTTTATCCATAGCCACCATATCTTTGGTCATAGGCATATAAATCAAAAGTTGTTCTTTGGCAGATAAATCTACAACTTGATTTACAATGTTTTTTGCCGTCAAAATATCATTATCTCCTTGTGGTATAGCAATAACGTCAGCTTCCACAATAAGTCTTACCGCCTTTAATGTCATAAGTTCCGGATCTCCCGGTCCTATTCCTACACTGTATAAAGTTCCTTCCATTTTTAACCCCTTTCAGAATGATTTATCTACCATTCCTTGCTTTTTGTAAGTTTATTAATTCCTGAGCGTCTTTTGTTAATCCTAAAACACCATAAACATTGGAAAACATTATAGCCCCTGTCTTTACTTTTTCATGAACTCTATGTTGCATATAATAGTCAATGCGTTCCATAATCTTCGTCATAACAGGATCCAAAAGTTTTTCTCTCTGCAATATTTTTATGGCTTCATCAGTAGTAAGTGCATCAGCTATTTCACGGCCCACCGAAGGATCTGCCCCTAGAAACATTGCATTTAACGCTAATGCCTCAGTTCGACAGTCTGCATATTTAGAGTGCGTATTCATAACTCCTTGTGCCAGTTTAACCAATTTTCCTGAATGACCTATAAGCAATAAACTTTCAAACTCGCGGTAAGCTGCATAATCCAAAAGTTCTCCTACAAAATTACTGCAAGTGACATGTTCGCCAATGTCTAAACCTAAAATATCTTTAGCGTAATCTTCACCATAATTACCAAAAAATACTAAAAGCTGTTTATTGCCCCTGCTCTTTTGTACATCCATTTCCACTTGCATGGTTTTTATTAGCGCGGTTTCACTCATAGGCTCTACAACACCACTTGTGCCCAGAATCGATAAGCCACCAACAATTCCAAGACGTGGATTAAAAGTCTTCTTGGCAATTTCTACACCGGCGGGGATAGAAATTATAACGTCTAGCCCTTCCTTATAGTTATATTTTTCACACACGCTGCTCACTTCATTAACAATCATTTTTTGAGGTGTAGGGTTTATAGCCGGACCGCCTACTGCACAAGATAATCCGGGTTTCGTAACCTGTCCGACACCTACCCCGCCCAAAATTTTAATACCTGCCTGGGCCTTTTTCTTTACGCACGCATAAATCAGCACGCCGTTAGTATCATCATAATCATCACCGGCATCCTTGCGAATGGCACAGGTTACCGCACTATGTTCGCGTCTAATTTCTAAAACCGCTAAATTCAGCACTACGCCTTTTGGCGTATTAATACTAACAGTATGCATATCCTTATTAGTAAAAAGCATTATTGTAGCCGCTTTAGCCGCCGCAGTTGCGCAACTGCCTGTAGTATAACCACATCGTAATTTTTTCCCATTTACAACTTCAAATTCATCCACGGCTTCCCCTTCCCTATTTGTTATATTTTCCATATGATAATTATTACCAATAAAAAGCAAAGCCTCCGCTAGAACCGCGGAGGCTGAATAGACGAACAAAACTAAACTCTGTTTAATTTTACGCATACTCCATCACTCGTGGATTCTAGCAATTCTCTCTAGGTCGGCAACTGACTTAAACCCTAGGGTTATTACAGTGACGGGATCGTATCGGACTTGCACCGACTTACCGGTTAGGCTCTTGCGAGCACCTAAAATATGAAATTATGGAATTATTATAACACACTGAAATTAAAATTACTATACTAGATGTCTAGAAGTTCCGCGGTACACTACTGCCTAACCTGCTCCTTATTCGTATTGCCAAATATGAAAACGGTAGGCACCAATAACTTTGCCTTCCGGCGTAACAGCAGGAGCCTCAATTCCCCCTATATGCTTACCATCTTGTGAAATATCAATAGCTTGCACAGGTCCTTCAGTGGGAAAACGTTTAAGAAGTGAACCATCTGAAAGCTTAATAAGTATTGCTCCATGAGCAAGTTTATAATCATGTGTTCGCACATTTCTGCCAATGGCACAAGCAACTATGCCCTTGGCAAAAGCAATTTCTTCCATAGTTCCATCTGCTTTATACTTATATTTAAAATTACCCATAAAATCAAAAAGGAATAAACTGTTATTACCTGGATGCAAAACCGGTGTAGGCAATTGCCAATTTTCACGATTAAAAGTATTTATTGTGGTAAATACAACTCCCTCTGGTACAACAAATCCATCACGTCCACTAGCATTAAGCCAGGCTCCTTCAACTTTTTGTGGCAAAGACAGCTCGCGTGTCCATAACACCTCACCACCGGAATTTAAAAAGAAAGCTCTGCCATCGCTGGAACTACCTGCCAAATATTTACCATCAGAGGAATAATTAGGACTCCCCCTCATAACAGTATTCTCAAAAGGTACTACAACAGGCAGGGACAAAGAATGTCTCAGTTTTCCTGTTTTCATATTTAGAAAGTACATGGTTTTAGGATACTTCATGCCCGGACGGGTTTCATAGGCTGACGTAGCAACAACAACTTCACCTGCGCTATTGGAAACATCACACCAATTTACCCAGGTATCCATTACCTCTTTTTCAGGAAACTGCCAATTAACCGCTCCGTCCTTACTAAAGGAACAAATTTTTCCGTTATAGCCTCTGGAACCATCTTGGTTTAATAAGTAGCGATAAGCCGTAATATAAACATTATCTTCATTATCCACGGCAATATGTACAACTGAGGGATATGAACGACTTCCCGGGTCTGCCCCTACCAAAGCTTTTGCAGCATACTTCCATACCATGTCACCTGTATTGCTATCAACAGCAAACAGCTGTCCGGTTGGGCTTTGCTCACCAACATAAACCAAATCTTCTTTTTTGCTTAGAGCTATGGTTACCAATTTACCAATACCTAAAGAACGTTTCCATACTTGCTTGCCTTTTCCATCAAAACAAAAAAGTTCTCCTCGTTCCGTGCCCACAATCCATGAATTATTTTTTGCAACATAACGAACTACGCCCCTAGTAAAACCCATACGGTCATAGTTTTGGATAGGAATATCGCCTAAATAGACCTCTACTCCCTCAGTATTCTTATGTGAAAAAAATTGCCATGGTGTTCTATCTCCCGTAATCCAAAATAAAAAGCACCAAGTAAAAAATAATACTACTAAAGCAATTCCGCCCTTAACAATTTTCATAAGTATAGTTTCGTCCAATCGTATAAATATCTTAAAAATCCCACATAAAGCCCTTGTTCGGAGGCCAAATATGCTACCTTACTGCCTACTGTAACCAGAACTACTAAAGCTAAAACTAAACAGCTGCTAAACTCTTTCATGGGCCAGACAACTTTCTTTCTGTTTTCCGCTAAGAAGAACCCCCTGCTAACTACTGACAATGCCAATGTTTGTGCACGCCTTAAACAACGTGCTAAAAGCGGATTAACTACATAAGGCAAATGGCGGCAAATGCTCTGCCTTCCGACTTTGCTATTGGAGCGCAAGCGCAAAGCCGTTATTACTTCACTTGCTTCTGCTGCCAATACAGGTAAGAAGCGCAAGGCCGTTACCAACATAAAAGCTACTTGTGGTGATAAATGCCACGCCATCAAAGCTTTTAACAGCTGTCTTGGATCAGAATTCCAGCAAATCAAAAGCCCCATTGAAAGCATGATTGATGCCCGCAAACCTTGAATAGCTCCATATAAAATACCTTCTTGATAAATAAATAACCCATTAGTTAAAGGTCCAAGAATAGGAAAATCGGGAGAAATTAGCATAAATATAGGCGTGCGAGGAGTTTGGGCAAAAAATAACGCTTGACTAACCATAGATCCCCATAATCCAAGTAATAATAATACCGCCATAACCTGCCACTTATAAATTGAGGTTCTGGCTGCAAAATGTAATAGTAATGTTCCGGAAAACAACAGAAACAAGGTGCGGGGATTATCAATAGTTATAGCTAATATTGCTATGGAAAAAAGCACAAAAAGCTTACTCCTACCATCTAAATGCATTATTACATTGTCGCCCTCAGCACCTTCCCACAGTTGTCTTACTGACATGTCTGGTTACCTCCTCTAAAGTGACACATTTCTGTATCTTTAGCCCCTCTGATATTCTTAACATTGGCGGCAAAGATAATCCACCCGCCAACAATAAATTTTTCTGGCTCAAGACCTCTTGTGGTGTTCCTATTTTCAGTAAAGTCCCCTTGACCATTAAGAATACTCTGTCGGCAATTTCAGCAGCTAATTCTACATCGTGGGTACAAAAAAGCACGGTACCTCCTGATGTTGTATATTCACTTATAATGTTTTTTATATCCAGCATACTTTGCTGATCTTGTCCCGTAGTTGGCTCATCCAGTAGAAGCAATTTAGGCTGCCGTGCCAATAATGCAGCTAAAACCACCCGCAGTCTTTGTCCTTTGCTAAGCGCCAAGGGAAAATCCTTAGCTTTATCGAATAAATCTAATCGCTTCATTAACTCCATAATTTGACTTTCGTCTGCGTTTTTATTGTGCCAATGGATTTCCCTTGTTACAGTATCCGCTAACAACATTAAATCAGGATCCTGCCTTAAAAATCCTAGCTTATGAGCATTGTCGGCAACTGTTCCCCCCAGCAAAGTTAATTCGCCTGAAGTCAAATTGGTAAGTCCGGCAATGAGATTAAATAAAGTACTTTTGCCAGCTCCGTTATAGCCCATTACTGCCACAGTTTCAC
>JAAYAE010000275.1 GCA_012719555.1 Acholeplasmataceae bacterium
ACATAAAGCACCATATCAAGAGTAGCTTTTTTGTCCAAGGTAGCAATATGTAATTCCGGATTAAGAACTACAGTATCTTGGTCGCATTTAATGTCTGCTACCGTTACTTCACACTCACCAGTGCAAGAAATAGCGAATGTTTTAGGCTTTAATTGACTACGATCCTCAACATTTACCTTAAAGTTAAGAGCTTTAATATTTAAAATAATATCTGCTACGTCTTCCCGAACACCCTTAATCGTAGAGAACTCATGCAAAACGCCGTCGATTTTAACGCCGGTAACTGCTGCTCCGGATAAAGATGAAAGAAGAACACGACGCAAACTATTACCTAAAGTAATACCATAACCACGTTCCAAAGGTTCCCAGACAAACTTACCATAACGTCCATCTTCGCTAACTTCGTTGGTGACCATTTTCGGGTTTTCAATTTCTATCATGCGGAAAGCCTCCTTTTGGCGCATTACCACAATACGCGTAATATATGGTGGCAAACAGTATATTATTTAGAATACAATTCAACAATAAGATGTTCTTCGATAGGAATATCTATTTCCTCACGAGTAGGGAAACGATCTACTTTACCGCCTAAGTTTTGAGCATCGCCAACTAACCAAACAGGTATAGTTTTCTTTGCCAAAGCTTCAGCCATCCCTTTGAAGTATTCTAAACCACGACTATTTTCCATAACAGAAATTACATCTCCGGCTTTAACAACTGCGGAAGGAATATCCAAACGCTTGCCATTAACGGAAATATGACCGTGTGTAACGAGTTGTCTAGCTTGGCTACGGCTATCAGCCAAACCAAGACGATAAACTACATTATCCATTCTGCGTTCCAACATAATTAAAAGGTTTTCACCTGTAATACCTTTTTGTTTTTCAGCACGTTCGAAGCAATTATGGAATTGACGTTCCAACATGCCGTATATACGACGAGCCTTTTGTTTTTCACGTAACTGAATACCATATTCAGAAACTTTTTTGCGTGCTTGACCATGTTGGCCAGGTGCGTAAGCGCGTACCTCAAAAGCACATTTGCTACCATAACAACGATCGCCTTTAAGGTATAACTTTACTCCTTCACGACGACATTGACGGCATACAGCCTCAGTATATCTTGCCATTTAACGGGTACACCTCCTCAATTAAACTCTTCTACGTTTAGGTGGGCGACAGCCATTGTGGGGAATTGGAGTAACATCTTTTATAGAGTTAACTTCCAAACCAGCAGCTTGCAAAGAACGAATTGCAGCTTCACGACCGCCTCCAGGACCTTTAACGAAAACTTCTATTTTTTTCAAACCATGCTCCATTGCAGCTTTAGCAGCTTGTTCAGCAGCCATTTGTGCAGCGAACGGAGTGCTTTTACGGGAACCACGGAAGCCCATGCCGCCTGCAGATGCCCAGCTCAATACATTACCAGCGGTATCCGCAATAGTAACGATTGTATTGTTGAATGTAGAGCGAATATGAGCCACTCCGGATTCAATATTTTTACTTACTTTCCGTTTAGTACGGACAACTTTTTTTCCAGCCACTCGTCTAATCCCTCCTTAACGATTATTTCTTTTTGCCACCAGTGCTCTTTTTAGGTCCCTTGCGGGTACGAGCATTGTTTTTAGTGTTTTGTCCACGTACAGGAAGACCTGCACGATGTCTACGGCCACGATAGCAACCAATTTCAACCAACCTCTTAATATTAAGGGATTCTTCGCGACGAAGGTCACCTTCTACTTTGTATTCATGGTCAAGGCTTTCACGGAGTTTGGAAATTTCTGCTTCCGTCAAATCTCTAACGCGAGTATCGGGATTAATTCCTGTTTTAGTCAAAATTTCACGAGATAACGTAAGGCCAATACCATAAATGTACGGTAAAGCATATTCAATACGCTTATCTCTCGGCAAATCAACGCCGGCAATACGTGCCATTAACAAGCACCTCCTTATTATCCTTGTTTTTGTTTATGTTTCGGGTTTTCACAAATTACCATTACATGACCTTTGCGTTTTATTACTTTGCATTTTTCACATATTGGTTTTACAGACGGTCTAACTTTCATAATAATAAACCTCCTATTGCCTGTCTTGATTATTTAAAACGATAAGTAATTCGTCCACGATTTAGATCATATGGAGTAAGCTCCACTGTCACTCTGTCGCCAGGCAAAATTTTAATGAAGTTCATGCGTATCTTACCGGATATATGTGCTAAAATCACATGATCGTTCTCCAATTTTACTTGAAACATTGCGTTGGGCAGAGATTCTAAAATTGTGCCTTCTACTTCAATTACATCCTGTTTTGACACAAATGATACCTCCTTGTTTTAGGCTTTAGAGCCCGAAATAGTGCTACTTTACCACGGTTTCATTTGGAACCGGGAATTGTGCACTCTTAAAAGTAAATTCCAGGTTCGCCGGCCTATACAACCGTTTCCAACGCAATAGCACGATCTTGTCGGCTTTGCGTTTTTTAACAATAACGTGAATCAAAAGTAGTTTGCTTATTTCTTAATAGCTGCTAACAAATCACTGTAAACTTTGTTGATATCTTGCATTCCTGCAATATCAATGAATACGCCTTGTTTTTTGTAGTAATCAATAAGAGGAGCTGTTTGGTCATGATAAGCTTCCAAACGCTTTTTAACAGTTTCTTCTTTATCATCATCACGTTGATACAAAACTCCACCGCATTTATCACATATACCTTCAACCTTACTAGGATTGTAGACAATATGATAAGTAGCTCCACAAACCTTACAAATGCGCCTTCCTGTTACACGGCTTACTAATTCACTATCCGGAACCCCGATATTTACCACACCTGTCAACTTAATGTCCAAGTCTTGCAAAATACCATCAAGAGCCACTGCCTGCTCTTCTGTTCTCGGAAATCCATCTAGGATAAATCCTTTGGAACAATCCGCTTGGGCTAAACGTTCTCTAACGATTCCAATAGTAACCGCATCAGGAACTAGTCCACCGGCATCCATATATTTTTTGGCTTCTTTTCCTAATTCTGTACCATTTTTCACAGCCGCACGGAACATATCTCCCGTAGAAATATGAGGAATTTGGAATTCAGCAACTAGCTTTTCTGCCTGGGTCCCCTTACCTGCACCGGGAGGTCCCATTAAAAGAATGTACATAGTGTCACTCTCCTATTTCATGAAACCTTGATAGTGTCTCATTAAAATAAGCGACTCTATCTGTTTCATAGTATCAAGCGCAACGCCTACAACGATTAAAAGTGCCGTTCCTCCGAAGTAGATCCCGGATATACCGGTTACCCAAACTATTAAGTTTGGCATAATAGCAATGAATGCTAAAAATATTGCGCCAGCCAGAGTAATTCTGGTCATAATTTTATCAAGATAATCAGTTGTTGGTTTTCCTGGCCTAAGTCCAGGAATAAAACCACCATAACGTTTAATGTTATCACTCATATCTGGTATATTCATGCTAACTGCAGTATAGAAGTATGTAAAGAAAATAATCATTAAAATATAAATAGTGGTTTGAAGCGGTGTTCCCCAAGCAAAGTAACCAGCTATAGTCTGTACCCAAGGCACTTTAACGAACTGGGCAATTGTCACCGGGAACATTAAAACTGAAGAGGCAAAAATTATAGGAATTACACCTGCTTGGTTAACCTTAAGCGGAATGTAGCTGGTATGACCACCATACATTTTACGACCCACAACACGTTTAGCATATTGCACCGGAACCTTACGGTGAGCTACAGTAATGGCCACAACGAATGCAACCATTAATAAAGCTATAAGTGCAAATATAATTAAGTTAAACACATTAATAGTACCGGCATGTAAATATTGTGCCATAACCTTCAAACCATCGGGAAGACGAGATACTATACCTGCAAAGATAATAAGAGAAATACCATTTCCTATTCCCTTTGACGTGATTTGCTCGCCAATCCACATAAGGAGAACTGTTCCCGCTGTTAATGTTATGGCAATCATTAATATAGAAAAGGGGCTGGGATTATTTATAGCCACCTTTAAACCATAAGCCATGCCAATAGCTTGAATAAAACCCAAAACTACTGTACCATAACGATTGATTTTAGATATTTTTTTGCGTCCTTCTTCGCCTTCTTTTGACCAACGTTCCAAAGTTGGAACAACTACAGTCAAGAGCTGTAAAATAATGGAAGCATTAATATATGGTGTGATGCTCATAGCAAAAATTGAAAACTTACTCAATGCACCACCGGAAAACATATCCAACAATCCAAATAGATTACCACTGGTGAAGAGTTGTTCAATCATTGACGCGTTGACCCCGGGAACAGGGATGTGTGTTCCAGCCCTAAATACGATGAACATGGCCAACGTAAATAATACTTTTTGCCTGAGTTCCGTAATCTTAAAAATATTGTTAAGGGCTGATAACAATTAAATCACCTCTACTTTTCCGCCGGCAGCGACGATCTTTCCTTCTGCGGTCTTAGTGAAACCCATGGCTTGAACTGTCAACTTTTTAGTAAGTTCACCGTTCCCAAGAATACGAACGCCATCGCGAATATTCTTTATTAAACCACATTCAATAAGAGTAACAGGATCAATTACCGCGCCGTCTTCAAAGCAATTTAAGTTGCCCACATTTACTTCAGCGTAATGAACACCAAATTTATTGTAGAAACCACGTTTTGGTAAACGTAGGTATAAAGGTTTTTGACCACCTTCAAAACCAGGACGCTTTACGCCGCCGGAGCGGGATTTTTGTCCTTTTTGACCTTTGCCTGATGTTTTACCCAGACCAGATCCAAGACCACGACCTACACGGACGCGAGACTTCTTTGAACCCGGAACCGGAGACAATTCATGCAAATTCATCTGCAGCACCTCCTTGTTTTAAGCTTCAACTTTTTCTACTTTTACGAGATGATCAACTTTGTGAATCATTCCACGAATAGTAGCAGTGTCATTCTTCACAACACTTGTACGAATCTTTCCTAAACCCAAAGCCTTTACGGTTGCGCGTTGATCTTGCGGATAACCGATTAAGCTACGGGTTAGCGTGATTTTAATTTGTTCCATCATGCTGCCTCCTTAGCCCCATAATTCTTCTACAGTTTTGCCACGCAATGCTGCAACATCTTTAGCGTTCTTAAGAGAAGACAAACCTTGAAGAGTTGCACGCACAACATTGTTGGGGTTTGAAGATCCTTGACTCTTAGTCAAGATATCACGAACGCCAGCTAACTCAAGAACCGCACGAACAGGACCACCGGCAATAACTCCGGTACCTTCTGCTGCTGGTTTTAAGAAAACACGGCCTGCGCCATATACACCAATTATTTCATGAGGAATGGAGGTTCCTTTCAAAGGAACGCTAATCATGCTCTTTTTAGCATCTTCAACGCCTTTGCGAATTGCTTCAGGAACTTCGGCAGCCTTACCAAGGCCCATGCCTACATGACCATTTTCATCACCAACAACAACCAGAGCCGAGAAGGAGAAACGACGTCCGCCTTTTACAACTTTAGCTACGCGGTTGATAAACACGACTTTTTCTTTTAAGCCATCATCTTGTTTTTCGAAATTCGCCACTATTATTCCTCCTTCTGTTAGAATTGAAGACCGGCTTCACGAGCCGCTGCAGCAAGAGCTGCTACACGACCATGGTAAAGATAGCCGCCACGATCAAATACTACTTGTTTAATGCCTTTTTCCAAGGCTCTCTTAGCAACAGTTTCGCCAACTAATTTAGCAGCGTCAGCATTACCGCCATAATTTTCTTTTAGACCTTTTTCAATGGAGCTGGCAGATACCAAAGTCTCACCTGTTACATCATTTATAATCTGAGCATAAATATTGCTAAGACTACGATATACATTCAAACGTGGTTTTTCTGCTGTTCCTTTAATATTTTTGCGAGAACGTAAATGACGTTTTTGACGATTTTCGTTCTTATCTATTTTTTTAAGCAAGAGTTTCACTCCTTCCTTTAGAAATTATTTCTTGCCTTTAGCGCCCGCTTTGCCGGCTTTACGCACAATATGTTCGCCCTCATATCTAATTCCTTTACCTTTATAGGGCTCAGGAGGACGAAGAGCACGAATCTCAGCACAAACTGCGCCAACAGCTTCTTTGTTTATACCATTGACTACTATTTTACTCGGAGTCGGTACGTCAAAGCTAATGCCTGTAGGCGGTTCCATAATTACCGGGTGAGAAAAGCCTAGGGTGAAATTAATGTTTTGACCTTGCTTAGCCGCACGATAACCAACGCCTTGAATTTCCAAGGATTTGGAGAAGCCTTGAGTTACTCCAACAATCATATTATTAATCAGTGTACGTGACAAACCGTGCAATGAACGATGGATTTTATCATCACTAGGACGAGCAACTGTTATGATGCCGTCTTTCATTTCAAGTATCATTTCTTTACTGATCTGACGAGCCAACTCGCCTTTAGGTCCCTTTACAGAAACCATGTTATCTTCTACCTTTACCGTCACTTCAGAAGGGACAGTAATAGGAGCTTTACCAATTCTTGACACTATGAGCACCTCCTGTCTTTAGAAGTTTTTACCAAACGTATGCAACTACTTCGCCACCCAAACCTGCTTTACGTGCAGCTTTGTCAGTCATCATTCCTTCAGAAGTAGAGATAACTGCAATGCCTAAGCCCCCGAGGACTCTAGGCAATTGGTCTTTTTGAGAGTAAACTCTCAAGCCTGGTTTAGAAATACGTTTAATACCGGAAATTACTTTTTCCTTATTAGCACCGTATTTTAGGCTAACGCGGATGATTCCTTGTTTGCTATCCGCAACGATTTCATAATCTTTAATAAATCCTTCTTTTTTCAAAATCTCTGCAATAGCAGTTTTGATTTTGGAACCGGGGATTTCAACTTTATCGTGATGGACCGAATTTGCATTACGAATACGTGTAAGCATATCGGCAATCGGGTCAGTCATAACCATACTTAAATACCCTCCTTCCTAATTTGCTGCCATTACCAGCTAGCTTTTGTTACTCCCGGAATAGCACCTTTGTAACTATATTCCCGGAAGCAAATACGGCACAGGCCAAATTTGCGCATGTAACCATGTGGTCTACCACAAATTTTACAACGATTATAGCCACGAACCTTAAATTTTGGTTCAGCTTTCCATTTTTCAATCAGGGCTGTTTTAGCCAAGGTATTTCCTCCTTACTTATGCGCTAAATGGCATGCCGAGAAGTTTTAGTAATTCTCTTGCTTCTTCGTCAGTCTTAGCAGTAGTAACAATAATAATATCCATTCCACGAACTTTTTCTACTTTATCATAGTCTATTTCCGGGAAAATCAATTGTTCTTTCATACCCATGGAATAGTTGCCACGACCATCAAAGGACTTTGGGTTTACACCACGAAAGTCGCGTACGCGAGGCAATGCAATATTCATAAGTTTGTCAAGGGACTGGTACATACGTTCACCACGAAGGGTAACTTTTGTACCAATAGGCATTCCTTCACGTAATTTAAATGCCGCAATAGATTTCTTTGCTTTAGTAATAACTGGTTTTTGACCTGTAATAACTGTTAAATCTGCCACAGCAGAATCAATAGCCTTACTATTGGTAACTGCGTCTCCGCAACCTATGTTAATAACTATTTTCTCCACTTTTGGGAGTTCATTAACATTAGTATAATTGAATTTATCCATCAAGCCTTTAACGGCTTCGGACAAATATTTTTCTTGCAATCTGGTAACTGCCATCAGTAATCCTCCTTTCCCGGATTTTATTTATCGATTACTTCTCCACATTTTTTGCAAGTTCTGGCAAAGCCACCTGCAACTGCGGTTTTCTTAATACGAGTAGGCTTTTTACAAGCCGGACATACTAACATGACTTTGGAAGAGGACATAGCCGCTTCCTTAACAATAATACCACCTTGAGGATTGGACTGAGAAGGTTTCGTGTGGCGTTTTACTTTATTAATACCTTCGATAACAACTTTTGCTTTCTTGGGCAACGCTTCCACAATTTTACCTTGCTTGCCTTTATCCTTACCGGATAAAACCACAACGGTATCACCTTTTTTTACATGCAATTTAACTGCAGTAGTCATGTTCGAAACACCTCCTTATAGTGCGTTAGTTTTATTAATAATTAGAGCACTTCCGGTGCCAACGAAACAATCTTCATATAGTCTTTATCGCGTAACTCGCGAGCCACAGGCCCAAAAATGCGAGTCCCACGAGGACTCTTATCGTCTTTAATAAGAACTGCTGCATTTTCATCAAAACGGATATAAGAACCATCTGGACGACGGGTACCTTTACGCGTACGTACTACAACTGCCTTTACTACTTCACCTTTTTGGACAACGCCACCGGGTGACGCATCTTTAACAGCGCAAACAATAACATCACCAATGTAGGCATATTTACGGTATGAACCGCCTAATACACGGATACACATAACTTTTTTAGCACCAGTATTATCACCAACATTAAGTATAGTCTGTTGTTGTATCATTGTTTTCCCTCCTTTGCTAATCGCCGATCAGCAATCAATTATTTTGCATGCTCTAGAATTTCAACTACACGCCAGCATTTATCTTTAGACAAAGGGCGAGTTTGCACAATTTTAACCGTATCTCCCATATGTGCTTCATTGTTTTCGTCATGCGCTTTAAATTTTATTGTGTGTTTAACACCTTTTTGATAAAGAGGGTGCTGTACTAAACGATCAATAGCAACTACAACGGTCTTATCCATTTTATCGCTGACTACTTTACCAGTACGTGTTACACGCATATTTCTTTCTTCTGCCACGAAATGATTCCTCCTTCGCTTAGTGTGAAAACTAATTAAGCGTTAACTTCGCGTTCACGTTGAATAGTTTTAATACGAGCAATGGACTTTTTTACTTCTCTGATTTTCATCGGATTTTCACATTGTCCGGTTGCCATTTGAAAACGCAAGCTGAAAAGTTCATCTTTCAAGCCAGCTAATTTAGTGTCTAATTCACTTTCAGACATATCACGAATTTCTGTTGTTTTCATTAAGCTTCACCACCCACTCCATTTTCTCGTGCGGCGACTTCGGCTTCCAATTGGGCTTTAGATACGAATCTAGTCTTTATAGGTAATTTATGACCTGCAAGACGCATAGCTTCTTTGGCAATTTCTTCAGTAACGCCGTTCATTTCGAACATAACGCGACCAGGTTTAACAACTGCCACCCAATACTCTGGAGAACCTTTACCACTACCCATACGGGTCTCAGCCGGTTTTGCTGTAATAGGCTTATCCGGGAAAATCTGAATCCATACTTGACCGCCACGTTTGATGTAACGAGTCATTGCAATACGAGCTGCTTCTATTTGTCGATTGGTAATCCAAGCGGGTTCCAAAGCAACCAAACCAAAATCACCGTGAGTAATTCTATTACCACGCATAGCACGGCCAGTCATACGGCCTCTATGTTGCTTACGATGTTTTACTCTCTTAGGTAGTAACATTATATTGCGCCCCCTTCTTGCACTTTTGGAGCAGCTTTAGCTACTTCTTTGCTTTCAGGAAGAACTTCGCCTTTATAAATCCATACTTTTACGCCAATACGACCATAAGTTGTGTGAGCTTCAGCAGTACCATAATCTATATCAGCACGTAAAGTGTGTAGCGGAATGCTTCCTTCACGGTAAGTCTCGCTACGAGCTATTTCAGCTCCGCCTAAACGACCGCCTACTTGAATCTTAATTCCTTTCGCACCCATGCGCATTGTACGACCAACGCATTGTTTCATTGCACGGCGGAAAGCTATACGGCGTTCCAATTGAGAGGCAATGTTTTCAGCAACCAAAATTGCATTCATATCAGGTGTTTTAATCTCAACAATATTGATATCAATATTGCTATCAGTCATTTTTTTCAAATCGCCTTTTAGCAATTCAATATTGCTGCCTTGGCGACCAATAACCATACCAGGCTTAGCCGTATAAATTGAAATACGAGTTTTTTGAGAAGCTCTTTCAATTTGTACACGTGCAATACCAGATAGAAATAATTTTTCTTTAATGAATTCACGAACTTTAATGTCTTCTAACAAGAATTTTTCATAGTCTTTATCGGCAAACCATTTGGAATCCCAATCTTTGATAATGCCTATTCTAAGACCATGTGGATTAACTTTTTGACCCACTATTGTTTCCCTCCTTTTCCAGGATATTATTTTTCTGCAACCGCTATTGTTACATGGCTAGAACGTTTTAAAATTTTAAACGCCTGTCCACGAGAGCGGGGATGAATTCTTTTCATTGTAGGACCCTGATCCACACAAGCACTGGAAACAATAAGGTTATCTACATTCATGTCAAAATTATGTTCGGCGTTAGCAACTGCTGAGTGCAATACTTTCTCAATAACCTCAGAACCAACCTTCGGGGTATGTTTGAGGATCGCGAATGCTTCACCCACAGCTTTACCGCGAATGATATCAATTACGATACGCAATTTGCGTGGCGCGATGCGAACATATCTGGCAATAGCTTTTGATTCTTCCATCGTGTTTTGCCCCCTTTCCCCTATTATTTAGCAGCCGGTGCTGCTGCGCCTACTGCTGTACTCTTATCTCCATGACCTCTAAATAAACGAGTCGGAGCAAACTCTCCTAATTTATGACCTACCATATCTTCAGTAATATATACGGGCACATGTTTGCGACCGTCATGCACAGCTATGGTATGCCCCAAAAATTCAGGAAGAATAGTAGAGCTACGAGACCAAGTTTTTACTACTTTTCTATCATTTGCAGCATTAAGTGTTTCAATTTTTTTTGCGAGACTTGCCTGGACAAAAGGTCCCTTTTTAATTGATCTGGACACTATGTATGCCTCCTTTCTCTAATCCTTTTATTTCGTTCTACGTTTTAAAATCAGCTTAGAAGAAGCGTGTTTTTTAACACGGGTACGGGTACCAAAAGCACTCTTACCCCAAGGAGTAACAGGACGTTTACGTCCAACTGGAGAGTGACCTTCACCACCACCATGTGGATGATCGTTAGGATTCATTGCCACACCACGGTTTGCAGGACGAATACCCAACCAACGAGAACGACCAGCCTTACCAATAGTAATGTTTTCATGATCCAAATTACCAACTTGTCCTATAGTAGCACGACAATTAATGTGTATTTTGCGTATTTCACCGGAAGGCATACGCAGTAAAGCATAGTCGCCTTCTTTAGCCATTAATTGAGCACCAGCACCTGCGCTGCGCATTAATTGACCACCCTTACCTATTTTCATTTCCACATTGTGTATCATAGTACCAAGAGGAATATTCAACATAGGTAAACAGTTACCAACCTTGATATCAGCATCAGGACCGCTTACTATTACATCTCCAACTTTTAAACCAAGCGGAGCAATTATGTAACGTTTTTCACCATCAGCATAGTTCAACAAAGCGATATTAGCAGTACGGTTAGGGTCATACTCTATGGTAGCAACTTTTGCCGGTACGCTGTCTTTATTACGCTTGAAATCTATAATGCGGTATTGCCTTTTATGCCCGCCGCCTTGATGACGAACAGTCATTTTACCAGTATTATTACGGCCGGCATGCTGCTGTAGTTTATCTACAAGAGGGCGATGCGGCTTGTCTGTTGTAATCTCTTCGAAGGTAGAAACTGTCATACTACGTCTCGAAGGAGAATACGGATTAAAGCTTTTTATAGCCATTTTTTTACCTCCTTAATGCGAATTACATCCCTTCGAAAACTGGAATTGTATTGCCTGTGGCAAGTTTTACAATTGCTTTCTTGTAGTCGGAACGCTTACCTTCAGATTTACCCATGCGCTTGGTTTTGCCAAATACACGGATAGTGTTTACACTAATAACCTTCACTTTGAAAATCGCTTCAACTGCTTGGCGAATTTCTACTTTATTAGCTCCAAGAGCTACTTTGAAGGTATATTTATTATCTTGCATCATGGCGGAAGTTTTTTCCGTAATGATTGGTTTTAGTAATATATCACGAGGATTAGCAGCCATTATGCGAGCACCTCCTCAATCTTAGCAACGGCATCTTTAGCCAAAAGTACTCTTTCATTATGAAGAATATCAAAAACATTCAAACATGCATTAGAAAGTGCTTTAACTTTAGGAATGTTACGGGAAGATTTTTCCACGTTTTCATTTTCACCGTTTGTAATAATAAGAGCTTTTTTCTCAGAAGCTTCAAACCCTTTTAACATTTCAACAACGTTTTTAGTTTTAGCTTCATCGAATTGCAACCCATCAATTATAATTAATTCACCAGCTGCAACCTTCGAGGATAATGCACAACGAATTGCCAAACGACGCGCCTTACGGGGCATTGATTTAGCATGACTACGCGGAGAAGGACCAAAAACAGTACCACCGCCAACCCATATTGGGTAACGTGTTGATCCACTACGTGCACGGCCTGTTCCTTTTTGTTTCCAAGGTTTACGACCACCACCGCGAACAAGTCCACGAGTTTTGGTAGCATGTGTGCCTTGACGCTCATTAGCTTGTTGCATAACAACTGCTTGATGAACAACCGCTTCATTCATTTCTACGCCAAATACATAGTCCATTAATTCTATTTCTTCACCGGTCTTTTTACCGGGCATATCGTATACTGATAACTTCGGCATTTAAACGCCCTCCTTTCTTTCTCTTATACCTTATTTCTTAGTTGCTTTAACAATATCAGGTTTTACTGTTTCTTTTAATATTACAAAAGATCCAGCAGCTCCAGGTATTGAGCCACTAACTAAAATAAGATTGCGGTCCAAATCAACTTTAGCAACAGTTAAACGTTGCACTGTTACATTTGCTCCACCCATACGTCCAGGTAATTTCTTACCTTTAATAACTCTACCACCAGGACCTGAATGCATTGGTCCATTGGAGCCGGGTTCACGATGAGATTTAGAACCATGTGCCATTGGTCCGCAAGCGAAATTGTGACGCTTAATAGTACCTGCAAAACCTTTACCACGAGAGACGCCTGTAGCGTCAATCATTTCTCCTGCAGCGAAAATGTCAGCTGCAAGCTTTTGTCCAACTGTATATTCAGAAGGAGCAGATAAACGCAATTCTCTAACAAACTTAACCGGAGTTACGCCAGCTTTATCAAAGTGACCTTTCATCGGTTGGTTCGTATGTTTTTCTTTTAAATCACCAAATCCAAGTTGAACAGCGTTATATCCATCTGTCTCTTCGGTTTTATTTTGAATTACTATGCAAGGGCCGGCTTCCACAACAGTTACCGGAATCATCTTACCATCAGCTTCAAAAATTTGGGTCATGCCTAATTTTTTGCCTAGGATTCCTTTAGCCATTATCGCACCTCCTTACGCTTTTATCTCGATATCTACGCCAGCAGGAAGATCCAAACGCGTTAAAGCGTCAATAGTCTTTGCCGTTGGCTCCAAAATGTCAACAAGTCTCTTATGTGTGCGCATTTCAAATTGCTCACGAGAATCTTTATTTACATGTGGAGAACGTAGTATCGTATAAATATTTTTTTCTGTAGGAAGCGGAATGGGACCGGAAACTTGAGCCCCGGTACGTTTCGCAGTTTCTACAATCTTTGCTGCACTTTGATCAAGTGCCTTGTAATCATATGCTTTCAATCTAATTCTGATTTTCTGACTTTTTGCCATTGATAACTTCCTCCTAATCGCCACGTTTCTAAGAACGGACATACTCCGTGAAAATCTCCCTGTCATAAGCAGGCAAGCAACCTCTCACTTCATCGCAATACCATACAAATAAACACAATAAGATGAGGGGCTAAAAGCCCCCCATCTGGGCTCTATATTATTTCTCTTCTATTGCAGTAACAACGCCAGCGCCTACAGTATGGCCGCCTTCGCGAATTGCGAAACGCAAACCTGGCTCAATAGCGATTGGTGTAATCAACTCAATATCCATTGTTACGTTATCGCCAGGCATTACCATCTCAGTTCCTTCCGGAAGATGAGCAACACCGGTTACATCTGTTGTACGGAAGTAAAATTGAGGACGGTAACCGTTAAAGAACGGTGTATGGC
>JAAYAE010000276.1 GCA_012719555.1 Acholeplasmataceae bacterium
AAAATTAGTTGATTTCAAGAAAAAATCATTACGTTTTTGCTTCTACCATCCTGCATATCTTGACATTTCTTCATCAGAAACTTTTCCTTTTAATACATCTGAAATCGATTCGTCTAATATCTGCAAACCTCTATCAGCGTCCTTCCTGTTCATTGTCAGGGGCGGAGTAAATTCTAAAACATTTGAATTTATCCCTACATAGAATAGAATTAAGCCTTTTTGGAATGCTCTGTATACTATTTTGGCCGTTTCTTTATCTGCAGGCTCTTTTGTATCCCTGCACCTTACCAATTCCGCTCCTATAAGAAGACCCTTACCTCTGATATCACCTATTAGCTCATAGCGATCCATCAGTTCATTTAGCCCGGATTAAATATACTCCCCCATCTCTAACGCATTCTGTATTAGACCTTCATTTAATATGACATCCAACGTGGCGTTTGCTGCAGCTGTACTTACCGGGCATCCGGCTGTCGTAAACAGGTGTGTAGCAATTCCTGCATCTAAAACTTCTTTTCTTGCAACTACACCGCTGAGCGGCATTCCAGAAGCTATTGGTTTGCCAAAAACTACTGCATCAGGTGTTAGGTTAAAGTGTTCAAATCCAAATAGTTTACCAGTCCTTCCTATTCCAATTTTAACCTCGTCACAGGCAAGCAAAATACCGTACTTTTTACAGATTTTCTCCAGTTCTTCCATGTATTCTGCAGGAGGCACTACATCACCGCCATCACACTGCATGGCTTCTACTATGATAACAGCAGTATCTTCAGGAGGGCAGACGGTTTTGAATACATGTTCTTCCAAAAATTGTAGACAATCCAATTTACAGTCTTCTCTATTTTTGTTAAAAGCACATCGGTAACAGTAAGGATATGGGATTTTTACAACATTCCCCGAACCGACAAATTTAGCTTGTGCTGTATGACCTGACATAGATAGGGAGCCCATTGTCTGACCGTGATAGGCGCCAAAGTATGAGATTATCCTGTTCCTTTTTGTTGCCAACGGTACCATCTTCGCAATACAATCATTTGCATCTGAGCCAGATAACCCGAACCACACTTTTTTCTCAAAATCACCGGGTACCAGCTCGATTAACCTTTCAGCCAGTTCAACCCCTGATTCAGTAAGCACAGTCGTATAAGAAGAAAAAGTATTTTTCTCCGCTTGTTTTTTTATAGATTCTACCACTTTGGGATGGCAGTATCCTGTACTTGCTACTCCCCAGTTTGCTGTAAAGTCAACATATTCTTTTCCGTCCACATCGGTAATTATATTTTGCTTTGCACTTTCGGCGACTAGTGGAAAGAGTCTTATTTTCATCGATGACCCCAAAGCCTTTTCATCTCTTTCAATTATATGTTCAACTTTTTCGTCCATGGTCCTAAACCTCCTTTCCCTTTAGAATAAATTTATACATCCTAGGATGGAACAGAAGCATCGCTTTTGCGGTTTTTTACAGCTATTGAATAATACAGATATAGAGGTGCCACTAAGCCGATAAGACCATAAATCAACCCAGGATTATCGAGTGCTGCAAAATAAACACATATACCAAGGCCTACTATTGCAATTGGAAATGTTAGCCAAGGAACCGGAATTCTGAAAGGAAGTTTTTTTACTTCATCCGGGCAGCGCTGTCTGTAGAGTATTGCAGAAATAATAGATAGACCATATGTTATATAACACGCACACAGGAATAGCATTGTAATGAATACGTATACGCTGTCTACATTAAAAGTTGCAAGGCCAATACCAACGATATTGACAAGCCAAATTATAAATAATCCCTTGGTAGGTGTGCGATATTTTGGATGAAGTTCTCCAAATATTTTGGGCCATTTTCCATTCCTGGCTTCTTCATAGAAAATCCTTGAAGATCCGTAGAAGGTCCCCATCAGAGTGCATGTTGCAGTCGCCAGGCATGCAGCAACCGTAACTATCGCAGCCCCGCCAGTGCCGAATATTCGCTGAGCAAATGTCACATAAAGCGACTCTGCTAAAGACATCGTTCTCCAGTCTATTGATCCGATCATAACTACCAGTGAAAGGGTATACACAACTATAAAAGTAATTGCAGCCCATACCAGTGCCTTAGGTAAGTCTCTTATATTTTTACATTCGGACCCAGAGGTACACAAACATGCAGTCCCCATGAATGCGTAGCTTGCCATCGGAACGGCTAAAAACATTGCTTGAAGGCCGTTAGGAGTAAACGGGAGAAAGTTTTGCGGAAAGCCTTTTACAGCATGTGGTGCCCCAAAAATTGCTAAACCTACCATAATTGCGACTAAACCAATAACCATCCAGAGCTGTGTGGTTGCAGCCACAAGGGCTCCCCGGACATTGAGCAACCAAAATATAGTGACACATATTGCTGCTAGTACCAGTTCGTTTATTGGAATAAAATACGCCAAAAATCTTCCCATCGCTATACAAACACTTATACTTATAAGAGTCCATGCTATAGCCCACGACATGCCGGCGAGATAACCCCACCATTCGCCCAAAAATCTTTCCGACCATTTGTCCAATGCGCCTGCTGAGGGCATGCCAACGGCCAGTTCGGACAAGGTTAACTGCAAGAACAGTTCAAGTACCCCGGCAATGAATATTGATAAGATCGCGCTTGGCCCTGCCACCTCTACGGCCTGGCCCAAAAGCAGGAATATACCGTCTCCTACAACAGCTCCTACACCCAGTGCCCATATATGCCAAAAATTCAGGTTTCTAAGAGGTTCGATTTCTAATAGATTCTGTTGATTAGTTGACATATAATGTTTTCCTCCTTAATAAATAATGTAACAGTTCTTCTGCATTACACCCCATCCTAATTATCCTTATAG
>JAAYAE010000277.1 GCA_012719555.1 Acholeplasmataceae bacterium
GATATATATCCGTATCTATCTGATAGAATAGAAAAAAAATTAGGCAGTATGCAAGAAATTGAAAGCATCGCCGCAGAAAGTGATGTTGTTTTCATAGCTTTACCACACGGACATGCTATGAAAATTTGTAAGGCATTACGTAATACTTCTACTAAGATAATTGATTTAGGCGGTGATTACCGCTTTAAAGATTATAAAGTATTTGAGGAATGGTATAATGTCAAGCACGAAGACCCTGAAGCACATGCAGTTTATGGTTTAACTGAATTATATCGTGATAAAGTAAAGGGTGCAAAGTTGGTTGCTAATCCTGGATGTTATACAACCTGTGGTATTTTGGCTTTGGTTCCCATGTTAAAAGCAGGACTTATTGAGACCGGGGGAATTATTATAGATGCTAAATCCGGCACTACCGGAGCTGGGAGAACTCTCAAAGCCGGAAGTATGTACTGTGCGGTTAATGAAAATTTTCACGCATACGGAGTAGGTACTCATCGTCATACTCCGGAAATAGAGCAGATTTATTCCGAGTTTGCTAAGACTCCTGTGGTGATTCAATTTACACCACACTTGCTCCCCGTAGATCGTGGAATTTTGGCTACTTGCTATGCTGATATTAAACCGGGAGTTACTAGCGAGCAAATAGACAGAGCATATAGAGATATGTATGAAGATGAGTTTTTTGTCCGCGTTAGGGGACAGGGGATTTGCCCGGAGATTAAAAATGTTAGAGCTTCTAACTATGTTGATCTGGGGTGGCAAATTGATATACGTACGAATCGTCTTATTGCTATGACAGTTTTGGATAATTTAGTTAAAGGTGCAGCCGGGCAGGCGGTACAAAATATGAATGTAATGTTTGGTTTAAAAGAAAATACGGGACTTACTCAATTACCAATTTATCCTTAAGGAGTTGAAATGATGAAGCAAATAGATGGATGGCTTACTGCACCTAAAGGCTTTGTAGCAGCCGGTGTAAAAGCAGGAATTAAGGCAAGTGGCAAGCATGATGTAGCGGTTATTATGAGTACGGTACCGGCAGCTACAGGTGCTGTTTTTACTCAAAATAAAATCTGTGCAGCTCCTGTTTTAATTAGCCGCGAAGTAAACAAAAGACCTGATGCTCAGGCTATAGTTGTAAATTCAGGCTGTGCAAATGCTTGTACCGGCGAGCAAGGGCTTGCAGATGCTAAGGCGATGCAGGAAATTACCGGTGAATATTTGGATATTGAACCGGAAAGTATTTTTGTTTGTTCTACCGGCGTTATTGGTCAATTTTTGCCCATGAGTAAAGTTAAAGATGGTATTGCTGCTGCGGTGGCAAAGTTAAGTGTTAATGAAGGCGAGAGTGCGGCTCTTGCTATTCAAACAACAGATACATTTATAAAAAAAGTAGCTTATGAATTCGAAATTGGTGGTAATACCGCTAAAATTGCAGGAATTGCTAAAGGCGCAGGGATGATTCATCCTAATATGGCTACAATGCTTACGTATATTACAACAGATGCGGCAGTAGCTCCTGATCTTTTAAAACGAATGGTCAAGGCAGTGGCAGACAAATCTTTTAACATGGTGGTAGTCGATGGTGATACCAGCACTAATGATAGTATGATAGTTTTAGCCAATGGTTTGGCAGAAAATGAAATAGTTTTTTCTGAAGAGCATCCTGATTATGAGACTCTTTATAAAGCGCTTTTGCAGACAGCGCAGGATCTAGCTAAAATGATTGCTCATGATGGTGAGGGCGCTACTAAATTTATGGAAGTTAACGTAATTGGGGCAGCAAGCTTTGCTGATGCGAAACTCGCAGCTATGGCCATTGCAAAATCACCTTTAGTGAAGACTGCTTTTTTTGGAGAAGATCCTAACTGGGGACGGATACTTTGTGCGGCAGGTTACAGCGGCGCGGCTATGGATGCTGCCCACACCAATCTTAGCATTGGAACTATACGTGTGGTTAAAAATGGTATGAATGTTAATGTGCCCTTAGCGGAATTAAAACCTATCATGTCTGAGCATGATATTAGTATTACGGTGGATATGGCCGCGGGTACAGAAAAAGCTACAGTTTGGACATGCGACTTTAGTTATGATTATGTTAAAATAAATGGAGAATATCATACTTAAAAATACTGCAGCTACTCTTCAATTTCTCAAATAGAATTTTAGGAGGTTACGATAATGCAAATTAAAGGTGAACAAATTAATACCTTGGTTGAAGCTTTGCCCTATTTACGTGATTTTAAAGGAAAGACAGTTGTTGTTAAATATGGTGGCAACGCCATGTTAAATGATGATATTAAAAATAAAGTATTGCAAGATATTGTTTTCTTGCGATGCGCAGGGATGCGTCCTATAGTAGTTCATGGTGGTGGACCGGAAATTACAGCTATGTTACAAAAAGCGGGCAAACAAACACAGTTTATTAGTGGTTTGCGTGTAACAGATGCTGAAAGTGTCGGTTTGGCCGAAATGGCTTTGGTGGGGAAGATTAACACTGATTTGGTGGCACGTCTTAACATTTTGGGCGGCAATGCGGTTGGTCTTAATGGCAAAGATGCTAACTTAATTCAAGCAAAAAAACATTTGGCCGACGTTTATGAAAATGGAGAAGTTAATTTAGTGGATATTGGATATGTTGGTAATGTTGAACATATTAATACAGCTCTTATTAACGTTCTTTTAGATAACGATTTTATTCCGGTTATAGCGCCTACCGGTGTAGGAACCAATGGCGAAACCTATAATATTAATGCCGATAGTGTTGCCGGTGAAATTGCAGGAGCTTTGCAAGCAGAAAAGCTTTTAGTGTTAACTGATGTGAAGGGTATTTATTCAGATTATCGTGATGAGAGTTCTTTTATTTCCACTTTAACTTTTGAAAAAGCACAGGAACTCATTGTTCGTGGTAAAATTGACGGCGGCATGATTCCCAAAGTAAAAGCATGTATTACAGCCCTAAGCGGTGGGGCTAAGAAAACTCATATAATTGATGGTCGCGAAGAACATTCTATCTTGTTAGAAATTTTTTCTGACGAGGGTGTTGGTACTGAAGTTGTAAAACAATAACTGACTTTTGCTATAGCACAAGGTGATTTTTCAGTGCTTGCAAATGAGCAAAAGGTGACTTCCTATTTACGGTGGTCTTTGCAGCTGTCATAAAAATCTTTAAAAGAATGAGGGGGTATAAAGTTGAATACTAAAGAGATTATAGAACAAACAGATAAGTATTATCTACCTGTATTCGGTAGAAATCAAATTGCTTTAGATCATGGCAAAGGTTGCAAATTGTATGATGCAGAGGGCAGAGAATATACCGATTTTTTAGCAGGAATTGCCGTAAATGGTCTGGGACATGCTCATCCTGCTATAGTCAAGGCAATTAGTGATCAAGCTGGTAAGCTTATTCACAGCTCCAATCTTTACTATACAGAAATTCAGGCGAAGGCAGTTAAGGTGCTTAGTGAAGTATCTGGCTTTGAAAGGGTATTTTTGTGTAATAGTGGAGCAGAGGCTAATGAAGGCGCCTTAAAATTGGCACGTAAATATGGAGTAGCTAAAAATCCTAAGAAATTTAAAATTATTTCTGCGGTACACTCTTTCCATGGTAGAACAATGGCTACGTTAACTGCAACGGGGCAAGATCATTATCATGAAGGTTTAAGTCCCTTGCCTGTTGGCTATGAATATGTACCTTACGGTGATATTGCTGCCTTAGAAAACGCGTTGGATGACGAAGTTTGCGGAGTTTTGCTGGAACCGATTCAAGGCGAAGGTGGAGTATATGTCCCAACTAATGAGTATTTACTTAAGGCAAGAGAACTTTGCGATAAGCATGATGCTTTATTGATGTTTGATGAAATTCAATCCGGTATTTGCAGAAGCGGTAAATGGTTTGCTTGGGAATATAGTGGAGCCCGTCCGGATGTAATGACTCTTGCTAAAGCCTTGGGTGGTGGTTTTCCAATGGGTGCCTTCGTAACTACTGAAAGATTGGCACATGTCTTTGCACCCGGGGACCATGGGACGACTTTTGGCGGCAACCCATTGTCTTGTGCTGCCGCATATGCGGCATTAACTACTATGCAAGAAATGAAATTAGACCAAATTGCTTCTGAAACAGGAGCCTATTTCAAATTAAAATTAGAAGAATTGCAAAAGCAATTCCCTGATAAAATCGTAGAAGTCCGCGGACGGGGTCTTATTTTAGGTATGGAACTTAGGTCGGCCGGTGCGCCAATTGTTAAGGGTTGTTTGGAACGGGGTATGATTATTAACTGCACAGCCGGCAATGTTATCAGGCTAGTACCACCACTAATTATAAGCAAAGAGGAAATAGATGCTTTAATGGTTGTCTTCAGAGAGGTCTTTGAAGAATTTTAACGGAGTGAGAGGCATAGCGTATGGGATTGAAGAATAAAGACTTAATATCAATTCACGATTTATCGGTGGGGGAAGTTGCTACAATTTTGGATGTAGCAACGAAGTTGAAGCGCAAACAAAAAAATGGCGAGGAACATGAATACCTAAAAGGAAAAACTCTAGCTATGATTTTTTCCAAGGCCTCAACCAGAACTAGGGTTTCTTTTGAAACAGGGTTTCATCAGCTGGGTGGACATCCTATATATTTAAATGATTCTACTTCTCAAGTTGGACGTGGGGAACCTGTACGGGATACGGCAAGAGTCCTTTCACGTTTTGTTGACGGTATTATGATTAGGACTTTTTCACATGATTCTGTTATAGAAATGGCTAAATATGCTACAGTTCCTGTTATTAATGGCTTGACGGATCTTTTACATCCTTGCCAAGCACTAACGGATTTGTTTACTATTCAAGAATAAAAAGAAATTTTAAAGGGCAGAAAACTAGTCTATGTAGGAGACGGGAATAACATGGCACACTCCTTGATGTTCGCCGCCGCAAAAGTTGGGATGAACATGGTATGTGCGTCTCCCAAAGGCTATCAACCAAACCCGCAAATTGTGCAACAGGCACAGGAAGATGCCTTGCAAACAGGGTGCACCATTAATGTGGAGGAAGATTTGTTTAAAGCAGCCAAGGGTGCTGATGTCCTCTATACTGATGTGTGGACGTCAATGGGGGAAGAAGCGGAAAAATCCATACGGCAGAAAGCTTTGGGCGGGTATCAAATTAACAAAGAGCTTTTGGCAGTAGCCAGGCCTGATGCCATAGTACTTCATTGTTTGCCGGCCCATCGTGGAGAAGAAATAACGGAAGATGTTATAGAAGGTACGCAATCCGCGGTTTTTGATCAAGCAGAAAATCGTTTGCATGTACAAAAAGCAATCATGGCACTCTTAATGAGTGATGAATCCTTGTAAAAACAAAATGTTATTATAGCTAGAGCTAAATTTTCATTTTGTATAAATATTTTGCA